>JAAYGX010000052.1 GCA_012735585.1 Tissierella sp. | reverse complement strand
TGTATACCAAGGGGAGTTACACCTCCGCCAACTTGTCCAGTAGGTTCATTTGCATACACTATAAAACCAGGAGATACATTATATCAATTGGCAATAACCTATAACACGACAGTTCAGGCTATAATGAACTTAAACCCAGGATTGGATCCAAATAACTTAAGAGTAGGTCAAGTAATTTGTATACCAAAATCTTCTCCATCAGAATGTGATGGACTATATTATGTAGTTAGACCAGGGGATACTTTTTACTCAATAGCTATGAAATATAATGTTACAGTAGCAGAACTAATGGCTGCAAACCCAGGTGTAGATCCAAATAATTTAAGAGTAGGCCAAATGATTTGTATTCCTAAGGGTGGGCATCCAAAACCTTGTCCAGGTGGAACAATCCACGTTGTAAGAGAAAATGATTCACTATCAACGATTCTATTAAGATACAATATATCTGTAATGGATTTAATGGCTGGAAATCCAAATCTGGATTTAGATAGAATAAGAGTAGGTCAAGAACTTTGTATACTTCCTCATAAAGATAGGGGATGTCCATGTAAAAAAGGTACCAAACCCTATACAATACACGAATCAGATATACCAAGTCATGGTACAGTAGTTGGAGCATTAGCTATGAAGTTTAACACATCGATTTCATATTTAATGCAAGCAAATCCAAATATGGCACCAGGGGACTTCAAAGTTGGAGCAGTAATCTGTGTACCAGATTAAGAATAAATACCCTCGAAATAATTCGAGGGTATTTAATTTATATTACAAATTTTCATAATTGTAGTATAATGGTAATAGGATAAACAGTTAGTAGATATTTTAAAGGGGAGGATTTAATGTCAATACTTCATGTTGGTTTAGATGTAGGTTCAACTACAGTTAAGCTTGTAGTTTTAAATAGTTCTTATGAATTAGTATATGGAAGCTATAGAAGGCATTTTTCAGATATCAAGAAAACTGTAAAGGAAATAGTATTAGATGGCTATAAAAGTTTTAAAAATGATAGAGTGACAATGATGGTAACAGGTTCTGGTGGGCTATCTGTGACCCAATGGTTAGATATACCATTTATTCAAGAAGTTGTTGCATCAACCAAAAGTATTCAAAATCTAATACCAGAGACGGAAGTAGCCATAGAATTAGGCGGAGAAGATGCAAAGATTACATATTTAGGTGCTGCTTTAGAACAAAGAATGAATAGTATTTGTGCAGGTGGAACTGGTGCCTTTATTGATCAAATGGCATCATTATTAGAGACGGATGCTGCAGGATTAAATGAATTGGCTATGGATCATGAAACTATTTATCCCATAGCTTCTAGGTGTGGGGTTTTTGCAAAGACGGATATACAAGCTTTAATAAATCAAGGTGCCTCAAAAGAAGACATCAGCGCTTCTGTACTACAATCCGTAGTGAATCAAACAATTTCAAACCTGGCTTGCGGACGACCTATAGAGGGAAGAGTAGCATTTTTAGGAGGACCATTGCATTTTCTTTCAGAATTAAGAAGTAGATTTATTGAAACATTAAAATTGAAAGATAATGAAATAATATATCCAGATAATTCTCAACTATATGTGGCAATGGGTGCAGCTATTTCATCTGCACAGGAAAAGCCTGTATCCTATGAGAACTTAAGATTATTATTAGAAACTGAAGGCAAAAAACAAAGCTCAGAAGTCAAGAAAATTGCACCATTATTTAACAATAAGGAAGAATATTTAGAGTTTAAAAACCGCCATGATCAAAGCACTTTAAAGACTATTGATTCTACTGATTATACTGGTAAAGCATATCTAGGTATAGACGCAGGCTCTACAACAACAAAAGCTATCGTTATAAGTGAGGATGGAGATGTCCTATACTCATATTATGGAAATAATAAAGGTAAACCACTGGATCAATCGGTCCTTATATTGAAGGATATTTATAAGAAAATGCCAAATGCTCCTATTACATATTCATGCGTTACAGGATATGGGGAGGAGTTTATAAAAGCGGGATTAAATATAGATGTGGGAGAAGTAGAAACCATAGCTCACTATAAAGGCTCAAGCTATTTTCAAAAGGATGTAGATTTTATATTAGATATTGGTGGGCAAGATATGAAATCTATGAAAATAGAGGATGGTGTAATAGACGATATTTTATTAAATGAGGCGTGTTCTTCAGGTTGTGGTTCTTTTATTGAAACCTTTGCTAAATCAGTGAATATGAGCGTAGGAGATTTTCTTGAGGAAGGATTATTTGCAAAAAATCCAGTAGATTTAGGATCAAGATGTACAGTATTTATGAACTCAATGGTAAAGCAAGCTCAAAAAGAAGGAGCAACCATAGGAGATATAGCAGCAGGACTTTCCTATTCAGTAATAAAAAATGCACTACAAAAAGTAATTAAAGCAAGAGATCCAAAGAGTCTTGGGGAAAAAATAGTCGTACAAGGTGGAACTTTCTATGGGGATGCAATCCTTAGAAGTTTTGAACTTATTTCGGAAAGAGAAGCTATTAGACCAAGTCTAACTGGACTCATGGGAGCCCTAGGGGCAGCCTTGATTGCCAAGGAAAGATGTGAAGAAAAAGTATCTACTGTAATGAAAGCTGATGAATTGGAAAGCTTCTCATATAAGTCTTCCCAAGGTAGATGTGGTAAATGTGGAAATAGCTGTCTACTAACAATCAATAAATTTTCAGATGGTAGTAGATATATTATAGGAAATAAATGTGAAAGAGGTACAGGGATTCATGTAATAGAGGAAAAACTTCCTGACCTATATGATTATAAATATAAAAGAACATTTAATTATGTCCCATTGCCTTATGAAGAGGCTAAAAGGGGAGTAGTAGGCATACCAAGGGTACTAAATATATTTGAAAATTATCCATTTTGGTATCGATTCTTTACAGAATTAGGTTTTAGGGTAGAATTATCCAAAGAATCTAGTAGGAAAGTTTATGAGGCTGGACTAAGCTCCATACCAAGTGAAACCGCGTGCTTTCCTGCAAAAATAAGCCATGGACATATCATGGATTTAATAGATAAAGATATCAAATTCATATTCTATCCATCTATATTTTATGAAGAACAAGAAGACCCAGAATCAGATAATCATCTAAACTGTCCAGTTGTAGCTGGCTACCCTGAGGTAATTAAGCATAATATTCAAGAACTAAAAGACAATAATATATTGTTTTTAAATCCTTTTGTTACTTTTGATAATAAAAATAGTCTAAGAAGAGAATTAAATAAATCCTTAGCGCCATTTAATATAGGTCTAGGAGAAATGAAAAGGGCTCTGGATAAAGCTTGGGAGGAAATGTACCAATATAAATTAGATATTCGATTAGAAGGGGAAAAGACTGTTAAATACCTTGAAGAAAACAATCTAATGGGAATAGTACTAGGTGGCAGACCCTATCATGTAGATCCAGCAATAAATCATGGTATTCCAAGTCTAATCAACTCCTTGGGAATGGCTGTTTTGACAGAAGATAGTGTCGATCATCTTGGGGAAATTGAAAAGCCCCTTAGAGTGCTAGATCAGTGGACATATCATTCCAGATTATATAGAGCAGCCAACTATGTATCAAAACATAAGAATTTAGAACTGATTCAATTAAATTCCTTTGGATGTGGCCTAGATGCAGTAACCACAGATCAAGTTCAAGAGATACTTCATAGTAGAAGTAAGATTTACACCCAACTTAAAATAGATGAGATCAGTAATCTAGGGGCAGCAAAGATTAGGGTAAGATCCTTAAAAGCAGCCTTAGATGAAAAGGGCCCAGCAGCAAACTCACATGAGAAAAAGGAACTGTATGATGAAAGAGCCGTATTTACAAAAGAGCACAAGGAAAGTCACACCATATTAATGCCACAAATGGCACCGATCCAGTTTAAATTATTGGAAAGGGTATTTAGAAATGATGGATATAATTTAGTTGTACTAGATGATGTTCAGCATAATGCAGTAGATGAGGGACTAAAATATGTAAATAATGATGCCTGCTATCCATCTATAATGGTTATAGGACAGTTTATATCCGCATTAAAATCTGGAAAATATGATACGGATCATACATCCTTATTAATAAGTCAAACTGGTGGTATGTGTAGAGCTTCTAATTATACTGGATTTTTAAGAAAGGCTTTGAAGGAATCGGGATTTTCACATGTGCCTGTTATCAGTGTAAGTGGACAGGGAATTGAGAAGAACCCAGGATTTACCTTGACCTATGGACTAATTAAAAGGGCCATAGTAGCTACACTGCTAGGTGATTTACTTATGAGAGTATCCCTAAGGGTAAGGCCTTATGAAAAGATAAAGAACTCTACAAATATATTGGTAGATAAGTGGATAGATGAACTACTGGAAAATCTCCATGACTTAAACCATTACAAATATACACAAGCCGTCAAAAATATAGTAAAATCCTTTGATGAAATTGAGATTTTAGATATTGATAAACCGAAGGTTGGAATCGTAGGAGAGATTTTAGTTAAATATCATCCAGTAGCCAACAATTATCTAATAGATATATTGGAAGCAGAAGGAGCAGAAGCAGTAGTCAATGATGTAACTGATTTTCTATTGTATTGCCTATATAATGCAGACTTCAAGAGTAAACATTTGGGTAAGAAATTCACAGGCAGCATTATTAGTGAAGTAGGTATCGCCTATATTGAATACTTTAGAAAACCTATAAGAGATGCTTTGAAGAAAAGTAAGAGATTTGAACCACCGCTAACCATCAAGGAAATTGGAGAGCTGGCTGAAAAGCTAATATCCTTAGGAAATCAATCTGGAGAAGGCTGGTTACTAACTGGAGAGATGATAGAGCTGATAGAACATGGCGCTGAAAACATCGTCTGTGTTCAACCATTTGGTTGTTTACCAAATCATATCGTTGGTAAAGGAATGATCAAAGGAATAAGAGATATATATCCAAATGCCAATATCATCCCACTGGACTACGACCCAGGTGCCAGCGAAGTTAATCAATTAAATAGATTGAAGCTGATGTTATCTAAGGCAGAGGATAATGTGGTTAAGAGGGCTGATAAGGAAGAAGCATTGGCCAAGTAATATAATACGAGTTTTTTTACTTTGTCATTCTAAGAAGTTTGCGACGAAAAATCTGTGTTTTTGCTCCTAAGATTCCTTGTTTCACTCGAAATGACAATTTTACGATTAGGAATATTTCTGAAAAAAATGGACGAAGTTTAAGGTCGATTAGGACCAAATAAACTTCTCCATTTTTTTATGTACAAAAGCAGAAAGAAAGGATCGGGAACAATTTCAAAATTACTTATGTAGGACATTTTTGAGTAGACATTTGATTGCTAAATAATTTATGATATAATAAATATAGAATTTATAGCTAAATAACCAAGGAGGCTGACAACTATGACTTCCAATTTTATTTCAGTTGAGACTATAAGGGAAAAAATAATTCCCATATTTAGAAATTATCCAGTAAGTAAAGCAATATTATTTGGGTCTTATGCAAAGGGTAATGCTACAATAGGTAGCGATATAGACTTATACATTGATACAAACGGAAGTTTAAAGGGACTTGATTTTGTTGAATTGATAGAAATACTTGTTAATGCTTTAGAAACAGATATAGACTTAATTGACAGATCTCATATTGAGCAAGATTCTTTAATAATGAAAGAAATAGAGAGTGGAGGTATGGTTATATATGAAAAATCAAAAGATTATTCAAAAGATAATTAACTATATAGACTCCATATTGAAATATACCAATGGTGTAGATTATACTGAATTTAGAAATAATAGTATGATGGTTGAAGCTTGTGTGTTTAATTTAAGTCAAATAGGTGAACTAGTTAATAAACTTGATAAAGATTATTTTTCAAAACATCATGAGATCCCCTGGTTTAAAATGAGGGGATTAAGAAATCGTATAGTCCATGATTATGAAGGTGTAAATTTAAATCTAATATGGGAAATTATTGATATAGATATAAAGATATTAAAGGAACAGTTGTTGAAGCTAATTAATTAGCTTCTTTTTATATTTTTGAAATAAGAAATATAATATTCCACCAAGGGATTACTATCAACCTAAGGCATCCTTATTGTTTACTCATGCATGTTGAAGTCGTTCTAAGCCGAATCTGTTTCGTTGGAAGTATTAAAACACTAAAGGAAAATGTCTTAATTGTCACCAAATTGTAATTACATTGTAAACATTCCAACATTTATTATGTTATAGTTTGGGTATAGGTAATATATACTATAATAGGAAGAAGGGATAGTATGAAAAAGAGATTACTTATACCCGTATTAATATTGGCACTTGTATTTGTGGCTATATTAAATGGATGTAAGAAAGAAGAACCCATAGAGGAACCTACCCCAACTCCACCACCTACTAATGGAGAGGTTGAAGAAGTGGAAGAGGACGAAAAGGCTGTAATAATGGACGAGTTTACAGAAATTACAGAAGGAAATGACCCTTTATTAATTAAAGAATATGTGGATGGAAACATAGGGAAGCTTTCACAGCTTGAAGGAAATCTGATGATCGACTCCTTAGAAAAAAGCCTAGTGGATAATTTAGATGAAGTGACCAATAGGTTGGCAACTATGGATGAAGATGGAGAGCTGATGGAGATTGCATCAGATGAATTTTTCTTCCCGGAAGATAGGGTTAGTGAGATAAAGAATGAGGATCTGAAAAGGGAAGTTGCCACTATATTTGATACGATGTATAAATTAGTTAATCTTGAAGGAAGTTTTTATCCTGTAGTTGATTATGCAGGCTTACAAGAATACAATAATTATGTGACTGATGAGTGGAAAGAATACCTGGCAGTTAAGGCAATGGATTCAGAGAATCCACCATTAGCAGATGGAGCTTTAAGAATCAGTTTTGATGATCTTGCAGATAGAATTATTAAGACAGAAAATTATTTAAATAAATATTTGGATAGCTTTAGG
Source organism: Tissierella sp. (assembly GCA_012735585.1). Taxonomy (GTDB): domain Bacteria; phylum Bacillota; class Clostridia; order Tissierellales; family Tissierellaceae; genus JAAYTL01. The sequence continues at coordinate 12,249 of JAAYGX010000052.1, read as the reverse complement.
CAAGCCGAGATGATTGATAGTTATCACAATAAAATCAGTATTTATCTAAAAGGTGTTGATAACACTCCAATAGCGGATAGAAATACTAAGATGCTATACACAGATGTATTGGATAGTTATGTAAATACTTCTCACAATGAGGGATATATAACTGCAAATATATTATACAGATATGTAGAAGCCATAGAGAATAACGACAATATAATAGACGATAATATACTTCAACTAGCAGATGAGTTGATTTCAGAAGCAGTAGAAGTTTTAACAGAATATAAGTAGAAAAAAGAATTACCTCCCTAGGATTGGAGATAATAAATATAAAACTGACTATCTAATGTCTAAGATTAGATAGTCAGTTTTATTTTGAATAAATAAATTAAAATATTTTTAAAATCTACTGTAACTTTATTGAACTTTAAACGAATAATATATGAAACACAATATGGAGGCCAACCATGATAGATGATAAAGTACTTTACAAGAGCTTTCTTGAAGGTGATATAAATGCCTTTGAGGCTCTTGTCATCAAGCATAAAGACAATTTAATATATTTTATATCAAGATATACTGGAGGAGATATCTATCTAGCAGAAGATATTGCCCAGGATGTATTTGCTCATATTTTTGTTTATAAAGAAAGTTACAATGATAAATATTCATTTAAGACTTTTATCTATACTTTAGGAAGAAATAAGGCTGTGGATTCCATAAGAAAGTTATCAAGGACAAAACTTATAGACATTGATGAAAGCAGAGAGGATCCTCTATATGAAGTTCAAACTTTAGAAGATAAAATTATAGAAGATGAGGAGAAAAGGCAAATCATTGATGGTATGAAGACCTTGAATCCAGATTATCAAAGAGCAATTTATCTTGTCGCTTTTGAGGAACTTTCTTATAAGGAAATAGCAAAAATAATGGGGAAGACCTTGCCCCAGACTAGAGTCTTGATTCATCGAGCTAGGAAAACTCTAAAATCAATTATAGAGGAAGGAGTTGGCAGAAATGAAGAGTGATCGCAGCTTTTTAGAAGGTGTATATAGCAAGGCAGAAATTTTAGAAAATGAAATAAGTAAGGGGAAATTGAAGCGTAAAAAGTATTATAGGTTAGCACCAATAGCAGCTATGATTGTTCTTATACCAACACTTTATTTTATTAATGACAATTTAGGCTATAGGGAAATTGAACAACCTATGATGATACGAACCTTGACAAGTAGTTCAACATTCTACTTTGATCAAGCAGAGTTTATAGTAAAAGGTGAAACAAAAGAAGTGAAAGAAAGTAAATTTGTAAAAGAAGAAGATTATATCTATACAGATATTGTTTATACTATAGATGAAGTCCTTCAGGGCAATATAGAAAAGACGGAAATCGTCATAAGGTTAGAAGGTGGAAGGGTTAAAAAAGAAAGAGTTTATCAAAATATGAAAAGTGAGTTTTCTGAAGGAGAAAAAAGTATTGTATTTCTTAATGAAGAGAATGGTATATATGGTCTAGTTATGGGGGATGGTCAATTCATAGAGCTAGAAAAAGATATTTTTGTAGACAATCAAGGAACTAATTATAGATTAGAGGAAATTAAAGAAATTATAAATTTTGGAGGAAATTAATATGAAGAAGATTTTAACATTATTATTAGCAATTAGTATGTTGTCAATTTTTATGGTGGGTTGTGCTCCAAGTCAGGAAATAGACGATGATGTAAAGAATGTAAATTTAGAAGAAATCCATGAAGCTGTAAAGGAAAGTATGGGAGAATTCTATGGACCAGATATGGAATTAAGTGAAGAAGAATTAGAGAATTTGATAGGTGTTGAGTCTTCAGATATAGAAGAATATGTAGCAGAAGTTCCAATGATGAATGTAAGTATAGATACTTTTATAGCAATAAAGGCTGCGGAAGGTAAAGCGGATACAATAGAAGCAGCGCTAGAAGAATATAGGACATATCTTGTTGAAGATTCTTTTCAATATCCAATGAATATGGCAAAGGTAAATTCAGCAAAGATAGTAAGACACGATGATTATTTATTCTTTTTAATGCTAGGTCAATATGATGATAGAGAAGAAGCTACTGAAGAAGAAAGATTAGAATTTGCACAAGATGAAATCAAGAAAATAGAAGATATAATCAATACATTTTTTGAATAAGATATGACCTGATGCATAATCAGGTCTATTTTAAAATGGAGGTTAAACCGTGGTATTTAGTAGTATATTGTTTTTATTTTATTTTCTTCCCTTTGTACTAATACTGTATTTTTTATCACCTAGAAAATATAAAAACATGGTTTTGTTTTTATCCAGTTTACTATTTTATAGTTGGGGTGAGCCAAAATACATCTGGATCATGATATTTTCAACAGTTCTTGATTATACATGTGGAAGGAAAATACATTTTCATAAAATAAACAATCAATTAAAGGAGTCTAAAATATGGTTATTGGTATCTATAGTGACAAATTTAGGGTTATTGGGATTCTTTAAATATTCGGATTTTCTTATAGGAAATTTGAATAGTTTATTTAACTTGAGCATTCCTCTTTTAAATATCACACTACCTATTGGAATATCCTTTTATACATTTCAAACCATGTCCTATACCATAGATGTTTATAGGGGTGATACTAAGGTACAGAACAGTATTATTTCTTTTGGAACCTATGTAACTTTATTTCCACAGTTAATAGCTGGACCCATAGTTAGATATCAAACAGTGGCAGAAGAGATAGATAATAGAATTGAATCATATCAATTATTTGGAGAAGGAATAAAAAGATTCATTATAGGGCTTGGAAAAAAGGTACTCCTGGCAAATAGTGTTGGTCTTATTTGGGATAATATTTCTTAATTAGATATTATAAATATTCCCACTTTAACTGCTTGGATAGGAATAATAGCATTTAGCTTTCAAATATACTTTGACTTCTCTGGATATTCGGATATGGCAATTGGTCTAGGTAAGATGTTTGGTTTTAACTTTCTAGAGAACTTCAATTATCCATATATGTCCAAGAGTATTACAGAATTTTGGAGGAGATGGCATATTTCATTAGGAACTTGGTTTAAGGAATATCTATATTTTCCATTAGGTGGAAATAGGGTTGGAAAATTTAAATTCCTAAGAAATATATTAGTAGTATGGCTATTAACTGGTATATGGCATGGGGCTAGCTGGAATTTTGCATTATGGGGATTGTATTTTGGTATTATTTTAATATTTGAGAAACTATTTATGCTGAGATTATTAGAAAAAATCTCCCCGATTATTGCAAGGATATATACATTGGGCTTAATTGTATTGTCTTGGGTCATATTTGCATTTGATTCAATAGTCGATGGATTGAACTATATGAAACTACTTTTTTCTAATAGTAGTGTAAGTCTATATGACAATGGTTCTATATATCTTTTATATACAAATATTATACTATTCACAGTACTTGGTATTAGTTCTACAGATATACCAAAGAAGCTATGGAAAAACATAGGTCAAAAATATGATGTTTATCTTCTTGAAAGCTTATTTTTACTGATGGTGTTTATTTTGTCCATAGCCTATTTAGTAGATCAGTCCTATAATCCATTTTTGTATTTTAGGTTTTAGGAGGTTATTATGAAGGAAAAAAACAGATCAATTTTGTTTGTTAGCTTGCTTATATCCCTTAGTTCTTTAAATCTTATAGCTCCAACAAAGATGTTTTCGGAAAAGGAGAATAGATATTTAAAGCAATTTCCAAATTTAAGTGTTAAAAGTATCATGTCAGGAGAGTTTACTAGTAATTTTGAGAGTTATGTAACGGATCAATTTCTAGGAAGGGATAATTGGATAGGATTAAAGACCTTATCTCAGTTGGCCATTTTGAAGAAAGACAATGGAAGAGTTTATTTTGGAAGGGATGACTATCTATTTGATATATCAAGTGGTATAGATGAGGAGCAGTTTAATTTAAATATGGAGAGTATCAATAAATTTATAGGCCATGTAAGGGAACACAATGAAAAAATGCCTATAACTGCTTTACTTGTTCCTACTAAGACGGAGGTATTAATGGGAAAACTTCCGCCCTATACCCCTATAATTGATGAGAGGGAAGTGGTTGAGAATATAAAGAATAAACTAGATGATTATATTCAAATAATAGATTTAATAAATCCCTTAAAAGAGCATTCAGATGACTATATTTATTACAGAACAGATCACCATTGGACCACTTATGGAGCCTATTATGGATATAAAGAGTATATGGAACATATAGGAGGTAAGGGATTGGGAAAAGATGAATTTAAAATTAACCAAGTATCCAATAATTTTTACGGAACTAGCTATAGAAAGGCAAATTTTTATAATGGAGACCCAGATTCTATATATAGCTTTACTCATAGGCATCCTATTGATTATGAGATTATCTCTAATAATCAATTTAAATCAAAAGAACTTTATGATGAGAAGTATTTGAACCAAGTAGATCAGTACTCCTATTTCTTAGGTGGAGATAAGGCCTTAATCGAAATAGAGACGTCAATACAAAACAATAAGACTATAGTAGTAATGAAGGATTCATTTGCTAATAGTCTAATCCCCTTCCTGACCGCACATTATAATAAAATAGTGATAGTGGATACCAGATATTATAATGGAAGTATTAATGATTTAATTCAAAATATGGATGTTGATGAAATACTACTATTATATAATGTTCAAAACTTTACAAATGAAAAGTCTTTTTTTAGATTTGGAAGTTAATATTTTAATAATCCTTCCTTTAAATTTTATATTATGAAAATATGGGTAATAATATAGACAAGATAAGAATAGGAGGAAAATATATATGAGCGAAGCAATTAATAATAGAGAATATAGGCAACAAAAGATGAAAGAAGTAATAAAAGAACTGCATGAGGGAAAGACAGTTGATGAAGTAAGAGAAAAATTTGCAGAGGTAATTGATGGTGTATCACCTAAGGAAATATCAATGATGGAAGTACAATTGGTGAAGGAAGGATTGCCTATAGAAGAGATTCAAAATCTATGCGATGTCCACGCTGCAGTATTTAAAGGCTCCCTAGATGAAATACATCATCCAGAACAAGTTCCTGGTCATCCAATCTATACATTTGTACAAGAAAATAGGGCCTTTGAAAAATTAATTGATGAAAGCCTAGCATCTAATCTAGAATTATTTAAAGAAGATGATTCCAAAGAAAATATATACAAGCTTTTAGAAGATATAAATTTACTATGGGATATAGACAAACACTATAGTAGAAAGGAAAACCTAATATTCCCATACTTAGAAAAATACGGTGTAACAGCTCCTCCGAAGGTTATGTGGGGCGTAGATGACGAAATTAGAGCTAAAATTAAAAGTGTAAAACTAGACTTAACTAATTATAGTGGTAATAAAGACGAGATAATTGACAAGATAAATGATGCAACAGATCAACTGAAAGAGATGATCTATAAAGAAGAAAAAATACTATTTCCTATGTCATTAGAAACTTTGACTGAAGATGAGTGGATCCTTATCTACAAGGAGTCTGATGAAATTGGATTTGCACTAATAGTTCCTGAGAATGAATGGGAATACAAAAGAATTAAGGCTGAGAAAGAGGATTCAGAAGAAGTTATAGAAGAAGTCTTTGATGAAATCACAGATGGTCGTATTAAATTTGAAAATGGTTCACTTACTCCTGAACAATTAAGAGGTATATTTGATATATTACCAGGAGAAGTATCCTTTGTAGATTATAATAACAAGGTTAGATTTTTCTCTAAGGGAGAACATAGAATATTTGCAAGAACAAAAGCGGTAATAGGTCGTGAAGTGGAGAACTGCCATCCACCAAAATCAGCCCATGTAGTTGATAAAATCGTAAGTGACTTTAAAAATGGAGTCAAAGACAGTGAGGATTTCTGGATAGATAAGGGAGATATGTTTATCCTTATTAGATTCTTTGCAGTTAGAAACGAAAAAGGCGAATATCTAGGAACATTAGAATATGTACAAAACGTTGCACCTATAAGAAAACTTGAAGGTGAAAAAAGAATATTAAGTGAGTAAAAATTTGAGATAATTTAAAGAGGCGAAGGCCTCTTTTTTTTGTGAAATTAATTGTAAATATCCCTGATACCAAATTGTAAACTACTAGTTAATATTTTTAATTGTAATTACTCTTTTAATGTAGTATTATTGTAATAGTAGTTTATTTGATGATATAATGTAGTAGATAGACATGAGGTGTGATAATGAAAAAGAGATTTATTGTAACTTTTATATTATCACTGGTAGCTTTTACAATTCTTTACTCTACTTTATGGTATAAAGTATTTGATAAAGAAACAGTAGCAGCCCCTGGTGATGACACAGAAATGGAAGATGATGTTTTAGATGATAAATACGAATTACCTGTAGATAATGAAATAGTATTTTTAATGATGGGTGTAGATGCAAAGGATGTAAAACAATCTAAAGGTACTAGAACAGACACTATGATGTTGTTCAAAGTTAATTTTGATACTGGAAAGATTGACATATTATCTATACCAAGAGATTCTAGAGTGTTGGTTAGAGGAAAAGAAGATAAGATCAATCATGCACATGCATTTGGTGGTCCTAGCTTAACTATTAGAACTGTAGAGGATTTTTTAGGCATAGACCTAAATTATTATGTGAAAGTGGACTATAAAGCAGTTAAATCAATAGTTGATGCTATTGGTGGGGTAGAGATTGAAGTACCTCAAAGAATGAGATATAGTGATCCTACAGCTGATCCACCACTTAATATAAATTTACAACCAGGTTTACAAACACTTGATGGAAATCAAGCCCATGATTTTTTAAGATTTAGGTCATATAGGGAAGGTGACTTGGGAAGGATTAGTGCACAACAATATTTTATGAAAGAGTTAATCAAACAAACTCTACAATTAAAGAATATTGTAAAACTACCGGGCCTTGTAGAGACATATTTTGATTATGTTGAAACCAATATTCCTATGGGTATGGTACTTAAGGGAATAGGTGCAGCAAAAAATATGGACACAGAAAACATGACAACTACTACAATAGAAGGTACAAGTAAAAGAATTGGTGGAATTGATTACTTAATATATGATAGAGAATCAACAGAAGCACTTGTTCAAGAAATGTTTGGAGACTATTTATTAAAACAGTAAATAGGAGGAAAATATGAGAAAAAATAGAAAGAAAGAACATGTAGAGAATTACCTAAAGACCACTTTTAAAGGAGATAATCTCTTTGATGATGTATATTTAGAGCATAATGCACTACCAGATTTAAATCTTTCAGATATAGATACAAAGCTGCAATTCCTTGGAAAAACTATAGATTACCCAATAATTATCAATGCAATGACAGGTGGTACTGATTTTGCACGTGAGATTAATAGGGAATTGTCATTACTTGCTAAAAACTTTAATATTCCTATGGCTGTTGGATCTGAAACGATTCTCTTATGCGAAGACGATGTGTGTAAAGAGTCATTTAAAGTAGTAAGGGAAAATATAGGCGATGAAGGTGTAGTAATAGCTAACCTTAGTGGACATGCAACAATAGAAGATGCAAAAATAGCAATGGACGTAATAAATGGTGATGCAATTCAAATTCATTTAAATGTAGCCCAAGAACTGGCTATGGATGAAGGAGATAGGGACTTTAAAGGTATTATCAATAATATTGAAGATATTGTTAAAAATATAGACAAGCCAGTGATAGTGAAAGAAGTAGGATTTGGAATATCCAAGGATGTAGCCCAAAGATTATATAATATTGGAGTTAGATATGTGGACATCTCTGGGCACGGTGGTACAAACTTTATGGAAATAGAGAATTTAAGGAATAGAAATATGGATCTTACAGAACTTTATTCATGGGGAATACCATCAGCATTATCACTAATTAAATGTAGAGAATTACCACAGGACTTAAAGATTATATCCAGTGGTGGGGTTAGAACTGCTTCAGATGTGATTAAGTCAATAGTCTTAGGAGCAGAAATAGCAGGTATCAGTGGTGAAATATTAGCATATCTAGTTCATGGTGGGTATGATAATACAAAAGAATATCTGGATGCTTTAACTTATAAAATTAAGATGATAATGTTACTAATGGGTAAGAAAGATATTGAAGAGTTAAGAAGTGCAGAATACAAAATAACTGGACAACTTAAAGAATTATTATAAATTTAATATATGTGTGGAAAAGAGAATGACTGATTGCTAAGTCATTCTCTTTTTAAGTGCAAGGAAAAATTGAATTTATATTAGAGATAAAGGCTATTATATTATTATCAATAATTTCTTCTTGACATATCATAATATATAAGATAAAATCAGCATCAATAAATAAATTAGAAAATTCTGTGAAGAGAAGAGTAGCTATCCGATTTTCTAACAGCGAGCAAGAGTAGAGTGAAAAGTCTTGCAAGAAATCTAATGGTGAAGAGGGACTCGGAGAATATGTCTGAGCAATTAGCTAGGATAATACGTTAACTGCGTTAAAGTGTTTGAGTGGACTATATGTCAATTTGAGTGGTACCGCGGATTTACCCCGTCTCAGTTTTTGAGACGGGGTTTTATTTATAAATATTTGGAGTTCTAGCATGAACTACTAATAAGTTACAAGATATAATTAATATAGGGAGGTAACCTATGGAAAAGTTAATAAAAATATTAAGCGGAATAGTTGAGGGTGCTTTTGAGAAATGTGGATATGAAAGAAACTTTGGAAATGTTACTATATCCAATCGTCCTGAACTATGTCAATTTCAATGTAATGGTGCGCTACCTGCATCTAAGAAGTATAAGAAGCCGCCTATGCAAATTGCAGGTGAAGTATTAGAGATATTAAAAGACAATCATATTTTTAATGATATTTCCTTGGCTGGACCTGGTTTTATTAATATAAACATAAAAGATAGTTTTATTGTTGATTACTTGAATGATATGAGTAAAGATAGAAAATATGGGTGTCCTGAGTCTAGCAATCCTATGACGGTCATAGTAGATTATGGTGGGGCAAATGTTGCTAAAGAATTACATGTTGGCCACCTAAGAAGTGCAAACATTGGTGAGGCCCTAAAGCGTCTACTTGAAGCAGTGGGATATAAAACTATTAGTGATGTTCATCTAGGTGATTGGGGGTTACAAATTGGAATGATAATATCCGAGCTTAGAAGACGTACGCCTGAGCTTCCTTATTTTGATGATAATTATAAAGGTGACTATCCCACGAAGGCTCCTTTTACAATAGATCAACTTGAAGAGATATATCCAGCTGCAAGTTTTCTAGCAAAAAGTAATGTTGAAGCTATGGAAGAAGCTCGAATGGCTACCTTTGAGTTGCAAAATGGAAGAAGAGGATATATAGCACTTTGGAAGCATATTACAAATGTTTCTATAGAAGATTTGAAGAAAAATTATAGTGACTTAAATGTAGAGTTCGATCTTTGGATGGGTGAAAGCGATAGTGAAAAGTATATTGATGAAATGGTTAATTACCTAAAAGAAAATAACCATTGTTATGAAAGTAAGGGAGCATTAGTTATAGATGTCGCTAAGGAAACTGATACTTATACAATTCCTCCAATAATAATTTTAAAATCTGATGGCGCTATATTATATAGTACTACTGACCTTGCTACGATTTGGCAAAGAGTTCATGATTATAGACCAGATCAGATAATATATGTTGTTGATAAAAGACAAGCACTGCATTTTGAACAGGTTTTTAGGTGTGCTAAAAAGACTGGAATTATAAATGAAAATCTAAGTCTTGATTTCTTAGGCTTTGGAACCATGAATGGTAAAGATGGTAAACCTTTTAAAACCAGAGAAGGTGGTGTTATGAGGTTACAGGATTTAATTAGATTAGTTCAAGACAGTGTAGTCAGTAAACTTGATAGAAATAAAGCTTATAGTGAATCTGAAATATATGATATAGCAAGAAAGGTTGGGTTGTCTGCATTAAAATATGGAGATTTATCTAATCAAGCTACTAAGGATTATATTTTTGATATAGAAAAATTTTCATCTTTTGAAGGAAATACAGGACCATATATTTTATATACTATTGTTAGAATTAAATCTATTTTAAGAAAAGCTATGGAAGGAAAAGTAAATAATATAGATAAAATAAATGAACCATACAGTCAGACTGAAAGAGAATTAATGCTAAAACTTTCAAGATTTAATGAAGCGGTAGAGTTTACTTTTTTAGAAAAAGCACCAAATAAATTATGTGAATATATTTATGACTTATCTAATATATTCAATAGATTTTACCATGAAAATAAAATTATAAGCGAAGAAAATCTTAAAAAGAAAAGTTCGTGGTTAAGTCTTATTTCTTTAACAAAGAATATTTTAGAAACGGCTCTTGATTTACTTGGAATTGAAGTGCCGGATAGAATGTAAAATATATAAAAGGAGAATGACTGATTGCTAAATCATTCTCTTTTTATATATTCAAAATAGGTTTGGGAAAAGATTATAGATTTTTAAAATATATTTTAAAAAAAGAAGGACATAAGGAATTTGATGTAGAATTGATTATAGTATTACTGTAAATTTCAGTCTCAAGTTGGAGCTTTATAATAAGGAGGAAACTAATGGGGAGCGTTTACTTTGTGGGGTCAAACTTTATACCAACTCATACAAATCCAATAACAGGACAACCATATGATAATAAATGGATTTTCTTAGAATTGGTTGACGATGACAGTTTTTATATATTTAGTGGTGGAAATAATTTTGTTTTTAGACATGCAATTAGTAAGAAATGTAATGACTGGAAATATAGAATATTTGACTTCATTGAATATGAGCTAGCCTATGATAAACAAATAATTATTTCAATTAATAATAGGGATTATGAGGAAGCAAAAAGGGTTTATAAAGGGCATTCGTTTACAGACAGCTTCCTTAGAAAACAAGAAAAAAGAATATTAGTACATAGTACAACATTACTTGGATTTAAAAGTATATTACATGATAAGATGCTAAAATCTTGGAATATACTTAAGGTTGAAGAAAAAATTAAAGAGAGTCATCCCATTGGAAAGTCTTTAGGTGATCCTATTGAATATAGTGATTATATAATGTTTACAAATGGTGGTGTAACAGGGGAGATTGTAGTTAACTCTAAAATGAGACGGAAAATCACTATGAATATTAATGAAGAATATAAGCCAGGGGCAAGATTATATTTTGATGCAGATTTAATTGCTAAAGATGGCCTATTAATAAGAGATGGTGCTCATTTAAAAGTAAAGGATATGTTACCATTAGATAAATATTTACTTTGGTATGCAACACTAGATAATATCAATTTGAATCAATTACAAGTTACCCCTGCTAACTTCTCAAAAATGGCTGATACAGAGTTTGAAAATCAATTTTCTATAAATTTATAGATCAAACGGAAAATCTAGAAATAAGAAATGACATATGTTTGAGTGTATAGTAAGACTATAATTAAATATTTATGGCCAGTAGCTATAAAAAGAAATATTATCCTACTAGTTTAGGGAGGACTAATTATGAGAATGAAAAGTATAATTTCCATCATTGTTTTAATAACTATTTTATCAATTATAGGATGTAAGGAGACTACAAAACAAGATACACCTATGTTGGCCAGTTTAGCAATGAAAACAAATATGACGCATTTAGGTTATCATGAGTTTATAAATATAACTATGGAAGGAAATGATACTTTAATTTCAGAAGAACAATTTAATGAGATTAAAGGATTAATGACTGATAAGTCTGGTCATGAAACTTATCATCTACTTAAGTTTGATAATGGTGAAATGATATTAGTAGAATTTGCTTCAATACCAGATGGTGGTGAATTCAAAATACAAGGAATTAAGATTATTCCTGATGAAATGAAAGATTTTTTTAAATAAATGGTGATCATATCCTATAACAGGAGTTTGTTGTTTCATGCAATAAGTATAATTTATCAGCACAAGAGTTTTATAAAAAAATGAGTGGAAAAAATAATTAAAATTGATGATGAATTGATTATAGTATTACCAATGTAAGATTATGTAAGGTAAATAATATGTGTATGGGGGATTGGATATGGACTATGAATTTAAGGAATTAACAATAGGAGAATTAAATATAGTGATAAATAAGTATATAAATTACTACAATTCTGAAGGCGGAAAGTGGACATATGAATCGGCTAAGAAAAGGCTTAAGCAAATATTT
>JAAYGX010000051.1 GCA_012735585.1 Tissierella sp. | reverse complement strand
GCACATTTCCTACTAATAAGGCGATTAAAATAGGGTTGTATCCCTTTAGCATTGCTGGAATCAGTATCTTCCAAATACTAAGAAGGGCAAAGGAAAAGGATAGTAGTGTTCTTGCACCTGTATAGCCAGATAAGATAATAATCAAAACCCCAAAAACTGCTACAAGTACAATTTCCTTATGAATACGAAAATGATCCAACATATTTGCAAAGTTAATATTGCCACTTTTATCAAATCCAATAAGTACCCACGCTTTATCTCCTTCGGCAAATATTTTATCTTCTGCAAGGCTACCTGTGAGCATATTATTTGCATCTACAATTTCTCCCTTATATGATCCTGATTCTATTTCTATTGTCACCCTCTGGTCACCTTGTCTGATGAGGCCCACACTAATGATACCTGAGTTATTTACAGATAAAACTTTAGCTCTTACACCTTCTGTATAGATATATTGTTGTTTATCAAACCCTGTTGGTATTAACACAAGAACCATTAATACAGTAAGTAAGGAGAAAATAAATACCACTTCTTTTTTCTTTATATTATTAAAAGATTCTTTCAAGAACTAATACCCCTTTCATTTAAATAAGGCTGGAAGTATCCAGCCTATGTTCATAAAAAAAGTTTATTCTTGTCATTCCGAACGTAGATGAGGAATCTTATATCTCTTGCAAACAAAGATCCCTCGATTCTCTCAAGATGACAGGTTAAAAAGGAATTATTGAAGTCCTGCTGCTTCAACTAATTTATGATAAACTTCAGTATTGTCATACGCTCCATTAAATAAGTCAGCCTGTGCACCTGATGCATATACTGGAACTGGTACACCAGTATGTGCATAGGATGTCCAGCCAATGCCTGCTTTATTATTTAATATATGAGTTATAGTTATTGTAAGTGGCGTATAACCACCATATAGTCTATAGAATTCTTCTGCATCTTCTTCTATTCTTTCATTTGCCTTTGTTTCATCGAATGCTTTTTTCATTTTAGCAACTTCTTTATCTGATAATTCTAGGGCCATATATGTTTCATCACCTTTGCTATCTGAATCAAGGTATTCATTTTTAAGTCCAAAATATTTTCTAATAATTGGAGTTACCTCTTCATAAGTGATGTCTGCATTTTCTTCTAATATTTCATCAAGTAATTCATCAAATCCTTCATATGAGATTTGTTGATTTTCTAATAATTCTATAGCAATATCATATCCAGTTGTAGCTTGACCTATGGTCATACCACCTGTTTCATGATCACCTGTAACAACAATGAGTGTTTCTTCTGGATATTTTTTTGCAAAATCAATTGCTACTTGAATCGATTCTTCAAAAGCTATAACATCACTGATATTTGCCTTTGCATCATTAGCATGTCCTGCCCAGTCAATTTTCCCTGATTCTACCATCATGAAGAATCCATTATCATTGTCAAGGACATCTATACCCTTACTTACAAAATCAGCAAGTGTTAAATCTCCTTCTTTGTTATCTACTGCATAAGGCATAGCGCCACCTACAAGTACTGGGGAAACAGCATATGCTTTACCTGATTCATTATTTAAAGCTAATATTTCTTCCTTTGTTTCTACTACTTTATAGCCTTTTTCTTTAAATACCTCAAAAGCATCTTTTTGATCGTTGTTTTTTCCAAATCTTTGTCCCAATGATCCACCACCAAAATAATCAAATCCTGAGTCAGCCATTTGCATTGCTATATCATAATAATCATTTCTTGAAGCTACATGTGCATAATACGCTGCCGGTGTTGCATGGTTCAAAGTAACTGATGAAACAACACCTATTTTCATACCTTTTTCTTCTTTGAGTCTTTCTGCTATCGTCTTAGGTACTTCATTTGAATTTATATTTTCAACTTTATTACCTGAAACATTACCTACAGGTTTTAAACCTATAGTACCACTCCATGTTTTAAACCCTGATGAAAGTGCTGTCGCTGTTGAAGCTGAGTCTGGTGCAAATGAAGTTGCATCATGTGTAGTTTGATATCCTACCGCTTCAAAATCTTGGAAATTCATTACATCTAATTCCATGTTGTTATGTTGGTTGTTGCCACCATAGATTTGAGCTGAGTTTACTTGTACTGCAGCCATACCATCTCCAATAAACATAAATATGTACTTTGGATTTTTTCCTTCTCTAAGTACTGTTTGTCCATTTGCAGCTTCAACCACTTGTGAAGCTAAGCTAACTTTAGAAACCACTGAACATCCTGTTACAAATGAAACCATCATTACTAATAATAATAATGCCGATACTAACCTTTTAAACATACTATACCTCCATATTTGTTTTATTCACTTACAAATATACTATAATTCATCTATGTCAAATCTAGATAAAATATTAGTAATGTTTTAGTTAATCTTATGTAAAGTTTACTTTATAAATCAATCTTATAATTTATCAATTCCACATCAATTATTTGTATTTTAATACATAAGTTTATGCTATAATGTATCTTGTTTAAATTAATTTAAAGGAGTTTATGATGAGTATATTAACAGTTACAAAGCTAAGTCATGGATATGGTGATAGAGAGATTTTAAAGGATGTTTCTTTTCGACTTTTAAAGGGTGAGCATGTTGGATTAATAGGAGCCAATGGAGAAGGAAAGTCATCATTTATGAATATAATTACAGGAAAGTTGGAACCTGAAGAAGGTCAAATCGAATGGGCTAAAAGGGTTAGAGTTGGATATTTAGATCAGCATGCAGTACTAGAATCTGGTATGACGATTAGGGATGTATTAAAAGGTGCCTTTCAGTATTTATTTGATATTGAACAAGAAATACAAGATTCTTATATGAAAATGGGGGAAGTCTCAGAAGATGAGCTAAATTCCCTATTGGAAGATGTAGGAGTTATGCAAGATATTCTAGACCATAATGATTTCTATGTAATAGATGCAAAAATAGAAGATATTGCTAGGGGTCTTGGCTTAAATGATATTGGCCTTGATAGATATGTTGAAGATTTAAGTGGTGGTCAAAGAACCAAAATCTTACTTGCTAAGCTTCTATTACAAAAACCTGATATCCTTATGCTTGATGAGCCTACAAATTATCTTGATGAAGAACATATAGAGTGGCTTAAAAGGTATCTTCAAGAATATGAAAATGCTTTTTTATTAATATCTCATGATATTTCATTTTTAAATAGTGTTATCAATCTAATCTATCATATAGAAGATAAAGAACTAACACGCTATGTAGGGGATTATGATGATTTCCAAAGGATATATGAAGCTAAAAAAGCACAAATAGAAGCTGCTTATAAGAAACAACAACAGGAAATAGCTGATTTAGAAGACTTTGTTGCCAGAAATAAAGCAAGAGTTGCTACAAGAAATATGGCTATGTCTAGACAAAAGAAACTGGATAAAATGGATTTAATTGAATTGACTCGTGAGAAACCAAAACCAGAATTTAATTTCAAAGAAGGTAGAACTGCGGGAAAATTAATATTCGAATGTAAGGATTTGGTTACAGGATACAATGAACCATTATCAAAACCATTAAATCTTAGAATGGAAAGAGGTCAAAAGATCGCCTTAGTTGGCGCCAATGGTATAGGTAAGACTACCTTATTAAAATCTATTTTAGGTCTTATACCACCTCTATCAGGTGAAGTTGAACTAGGAGATAATCTTCAGATTGGCTATTATGAACAAGAAGTAGTTGAAGAAAACAACAATACCTGTATTCAAGAAATATGGAATGAATTCCCTGGATGGTCTCAATTTGAAGTTAGAGCAGCATTGGCCAAGTGTGGTCTTACTACAAAACATATCGAATCTAGATTCATGGTATTAAGCGGTGGAGAACAAGCTAAAGTTAGACTATGTAAGCTTTTAAATAGAGAAACCAATATACTAATACTAGATGAGCCTACCAACCATTTAGATGTAGAGGCTAAAGAAGAATTAAAAAGAGCATTAAAGGCGTACAAAGGCGGGGTTTTTATAATATCCCATGAGCCTGATTTTTACAATGATGTAGCTACAGAGGTTTGGAATTGCGAGAGCTGGACAACCAAAATATTTTAGATACGAAACCAACTACCTATAATTATGTGTCATAAAACCTTCTGCTGGATAGGAATAAGTTTATAAATAAGACTCGACATTGGAAAATTTGGATAGAAGTATCCACTAAATAAAAAATTTGAAAGAGCTGCGCCAGTTTTGATTGCAGCTCTAATTTTTTATGTGTGGATATACTTCTTCAAGTTTGGAATTGGAGACTGGTTTTAAAAATTTATTCGAATACGCCCAGATGGAAAGGATGCATCTTTTAACTAATTTCTGCAGGTAGGTATATAGTAAAAATTGTTCCTTTCCCTAAAACACTGCTTACTTCCAATCTACCAATACATTCTTCAATTACAGTTTTAGAAATTCTAAGACCTAATCCTGTACCCTTAGACCCTTTAGTTGTGTAATTCGTTTCAAAAATCTTTTCTAGTTTGTCCTCTGGGATACCAATTCCTGTATCAATTATTTCCAATACAATCATTTCCGCTTGTTCAAATAGGTTTACCTCTAAAATACCGCCACTTTCTTCCATAGCATCTATTGCATTCATTACAATATTTAAAATTGCTTGTCTCATTTTATATTCATTGCAATAAACCTTTTTCATAGAATGGATATTTACACTTAAGATTATGCCCTCATCCCCATAATCATTTTTTCTAATTCTATGTTTAACCATATCTAGGGCTGAAAATACAATATTACTTAGAATTTCGTATTGGGTTATTTCCACATTATATCCCTTAATAAAACTATAAAATCTATCGATTTGATCTCTACATTCTAAAGCAGCTTCCTTAATCAGATCTAAATTATCCTTAACTTCCTTTGAAACTGGATAAAATGCTGTAATTTGTGATAAACCTGAAATTGTGGCCAAAGCATTCTTAAAGTCATGAAATATCTCTTCTGATAAACCAATAATTACATTCAAATATTCCTCTGCATTCATATTATCTATAGATTTATTTGGTTTGGATTTCATAGGTGCGCCTCCTAATTACAGTCCTTCATTGATAGGGATATTCTTCCTCTGTTTTTATCTATTTCTATGATTTTAACATTTACTATATCGCCAATCTTTACAGCATCACTTGGATGCTTTACAAACTTATTAGAGATTTGAGATATATGAACTAGTCCATCTTCTTTAACTCCAATATCTACAAATGCACCAAAATCAACTACATTTCGTATCGTGCCGCTTAATATCATGTCTACATTTAAATCATCCATACTTAAAACGTCCTGTCTAAGTATTGGCTTTGGCATTTCATCTCTTGGATCTCTTCCTGGTTTTTCAAGTTCCTTTATTATATCCATTAAAGTAGGTTTACCTACCTCTAATTTTGTTGCTAATTCATCTACATTTATGTTTTTATAATCTTCATTGATGAGTTTTGATGCTATATTATAGGATTCTGGGTGAACCCCTGTATTATCAAGGGGATTGTCTCCTCCCGGTATCCTTAGAAATCCTGCACACTGTTCATAGGTTTTAGGTCCCAATCCTTTTACTTTTAGAAGTTCTTTTCTACTATTGAATTTTCCTTTTTCTTCTCTTGTACTTACGATATTGCCAGCTACTTTAGATGAGACTCCTGCAACGTACTTTAGCAGTGAAGGACTAGCTGTATTTAAATCTACTCCTACTCTATTTACACTATCCTCCACAACACCAGTTAAGGCTTCATTCAGTTTACCTTGATTAAGATCATGTTGATACTGACCTACTCCTATATGTTTAGGCTCTATCTTAACCAGCTCTGCCAACGGATCTTGTAATCTCCTACCGATTGAAATTGCACCTCTTATGGTAACATCTAAGTCTGGGAATTCTTCAATACCTACTTCAGAAGCTGAATATATAGAAGCACCTGCTTCACTAACTATGATATAGGATACTTGATTTTCGATTTCCTTTAAAGTGTCTGCTACTACATGTTCCGTTTCCCTTGATGCTGTACCATTTCCTATGGCAATGATATCTACATTGTATTTATCTATAAGTCTTATTAATTCTATCTTAGCCTTCTCAACTTGGTTCTCAGACATTGTTGGATATACTACTGAATAGTCTAAATGTTTTCCTGTCTCATCTATTACAGCAACTTTGCACCCTGTTCTAAAACCTGGGTCTATTGCCATAACTGTTTTACCTTTAATAGGTGGCTGCATTAGTAAAGGTTCTAAGTTTAATGAAAATATTTTAATTGCCTCTTCTTCAGCTCTTTCAGTTAAATCACTTCTGATCTCCCTTTCTATTGAAGGAAATAATAATCGTTTAAACCCATCTTCTATAGCTTTTTCCAAATATTCTTTTGTACCGGAGTTCTGACTTTTAATTTCCTGATTTTTTATTTGTTCTATTAGAGATGCTTCATCTATGGATAATTTAACTTTTAATTTTTTATCTCTTTCGCCTCTGTTTATGGCTAATATCCTATGGTTTACTATAGATTTGATAGGCTCCCTATATTCATAATACATGTCATAAACGGTGCTTTCTTCTTTATCTACTCCATCTACTTCAATTATTCCATTTTTTAATACAATTTCTTTTAAGATTCTTCTATGTTCCGCATCATCAGATATGATTTCAGCTATGATATCCATAGCACCATCTAAAGCTTCATCAGCTGTATTTACCCCCTTTTCTTCATCTATGAATGTTTCCACTTCACTCATAAAGTTATCATAATCTAACTTTTGTTCTAAAATAATATTCCCAAGACCTTCTAGTCCTTTTTCTTTAGCTATGGTGGCCCTAGTTCTTCGTTTCTGTTTATATGGCCTATATAAGTCCTCCACTCTTTGGAGGGTAGTAGAAGTGATTATATCCGCTTTCAACTCTTTTGTAAGTTTACCCTGTTCTTCAATTATTCTTATTACTTCTTCTTTTCTGCTTTCTAGATTTCTTAAGTAATTAAGTCTATTTGATAAATCTCTAATAGTTTTATCTTCCATTTCTCCTGTTAATTCCTTACGATATCTTGCTATAAAAGGAATTGTATTTCCCTCATCCAATAATTCTACAACATTATTGATATAATTCTCTTTAATCTTAAATTCTTCAACTAAACTCTTTATTATATCCATTGTCTTATCCCCTTCGTCTTCTTTCTTTAATATATTCTCCATTCATCCAAAAAATCCTTCTTTTTAAAGAAGTTATTTTTATAACATATTACAAAAAACAACAAGCCCTCTAATTTAAAGGGCCTGTTGTTTTAAATATTCATCAATAAAATAATCTAAATCCCCATCCATTACCTTATATACGTCCCCTACTTCAGCATTTGTTCTATGATCTTTAACCATACTATATGGATGAAATACATAGGATCTAATTTGAGAACCCCATCCTATTTGTGAATAGTTACCTTGTAAGTCCTCTATCTTTTCTTTCTTTTCTTCTTCTTTTAATTGAATCAACTTAGCCTTTAACATATTCATAGCAGTTAGTCTGTTGCTATGCTGGGATCTTTCTGATTGACATTGAACTACTAATCCTGTTGGGATATGGGTAATTCTAATAGCTGAGTCAGTTGTATTGACATGTTGGCCTCCTGCTCCCGACGATCTATAGGTGTCAATTTTTAAGTCCTTTTCATTTATTTCTATATTTGTACTTTCATCTAGTTCTGGAAATATATCCACACTTGCAAAAGAAGTATGTCTCTTTCCCGATGAATCAAATGGTGATATCCTTACTAGTCTATGGACCCCTTTTTCACACTTTAAGTATCCATAAGCATTGTATCCTTTAACTGATACGGTGACTGATTTAATACCACCTTCTGTATCTGACTGTAAATCCAAGACTACCACTTCATATCCTTTAGCCTCAGACCATCTTCTATACATTCTAAAAAGCATTTCCGCCCAGTCTTGAGCTTCTAGTCCTCCCGCCCCTGAATGTATAGATAATACTGCATTATTTTTGTCGTATTCTCCACTTAATAATGTAGATAATTTATATTTATCTGCTTCTTTGGCTAATTTTTCTATTGCTTGGGCCACTTCTTTATAATCCTCATAGGATTCTTCTTCTTCTACTAATTCAAACATAATCTCTATTTCTTCAACACTAGCCATTAAATCTTCATATCGTTTGACTTCATTATTTAATTGCTTAATTTTTTGCATAATCTTTTGGGCTGAATCAATATCATCCCAAAAATCCGGTTTATAAGATAAGTTTTCCTTATCTGCTATTTCATCTTTCATAGCAGATATGTCAAAGTGAAACACCCAATTCTATTATCATCTCTTTTATATCTTTTAATCTTTCCTTATCTAAAAAGATATCCTGCATCGTGTCACTACCTTTCTATTCTTTCATATATTACTCAATTTAAAAAAACATGCTAGAAAAAATTTATAAAAATAAGTCACGACTCTGGAAAATTTAATAGAAGTATCCATTAAGTAAAAAATTTGAAAGAGCCGCACTGCCTGAGCGTAGCGAATTTGCGACTCTAGTTTTTTACGTGTGGCTATACTTCTTTAAATTTGGAAGTGGAGTAGCGTTTTTTATAAATTTTTTCCTATCACCAATATCACTTTTTAATCTGCTCCATGGCACCTCTTATATTTTTTCCCGCTTCCACATGGGCATGGATCATTTCTTCCTACTTTCTTTTCCTTGTTAACTATAGGTTGATTTGAGGCTGCTCCATCTGTATTTGTTATTATAGGTGTTGCAACTCTTTTTCTTTCAACTTTATCAGGGTTTTCAACATGGAATAAAAATCCTACTGTTTCTTCTGAGATAACATTGGTCATTTCTTCAAACATGTCGAATCCTTCATTTTGATATGCCCTTACTGGATCTGACTGACCATAAGCTCTTAGACCAATACCTTGTCTTAACTGATCCATAGCGTCTATATGATCCATCCATTTTGAATCTACTACTTTTAGAAGTATTACCCTTTCAATCTCTCTAAATCTATCTTTGCCAAACTCATCTTCTTTTATAGAGTATATTTCTTCAGCTTTGGTCATTATATGATTTAACAATGATTCATCAGTAAATGATGATATATCTCCAGGTAGGAAATCCTCCCCAAATCCAAATAATTTATTAGCATAAACTTTGATTGCTTCTATATCCCAATCACTTGGATTTTTCGATTGTCTCAAATTCATCTCTATATTTGATTCAATAAGGCCTTTTGCCATATTGAAAATATGCTCTCTTAAGTCTTCACCTTCAAGAACTTTCCTTCTTTCTGCATATATAACTTCTCTTTGTTTGTTCATTACGTCATCATATTTTAATACATGCTTTCTTATACCGAAGTTATTGCCTTCAACTTTCTTTTGAGCATTTTCTATGGTTTTAGTTAGTAATGAATGCTCTAATGGCTCATCCTCTGGCATATTCATTGTTTCTACTATATTTCTTAATCTTTCTCCACCGAACAATCTCATTAGATCGTCTTCTAAAGAAATATAGAATTTAGAACTACCTGCATCACCTTGTCTACCAGCACGGCCTCTTAGCTGATTATCTATACGTCTTGATTCATGGCGTTCAGTACCTATGATATGTAGTCCACCTGCAGCCACAACTTTATCATGTTCAGCATCTGTTTCTTTCTCATATTCCTTAACTAAGGCTTCATATACTCTTCTAGCTTCTAATACTTCTGCATCCTTTGTTTCATAGAAACCATCAATCTGATTTAAAATCTCATCAGTATATCCTTTTTTAATCATGTTTTCTTTAGCTAAATACTCTGGATTACCACCAAGGACAATATCTGTACCTCTACCTGCCATATTTGTAGCTATGGTTACTGCACCATATCTACCTGCTTCGGAGATTATCTTTGCCTCAAGTTCATGATATTTAGCATTTAAAACTTCATGTTTTATTCCTTCTTTTTTAAGAAGTTTACTTAAAATCTCAGATCTTTCAATTGTAATTGTACCTACTAATATAGGTTGACCTGACATGTGTTTTTCCTTTATTTCTTTTACAACAGCTTTAAACTTTGCTTCTTCATTTTTATATACAACATCTGGTAAATCCTGTCTTATAACTGGTTTGTTCGTAGGGATTTCCACTACGTCCATATTATATATTTCTCTGAACTCTTCTTCTTCTGTTTTAGCAGTACCTGTCATACCAGATAGTTTTTCATACATTCTAAAGTAATTTTGGAATGTAATAGTTGCCAGTGTCTTGGACTCAGATCTTACATTTAAGTTTTCTTTTGCCTCTATGGCTTGATGCAATCCATCACTATACCTTCTACCATACATAAGACGTCCAGTAAACTCATCAACTATGATAACTTCACCTTCATTGACTACATAGTCAATATCTCTTTTCATAATATTTCTAGCTTTAAGAGCTTGATTAATATGATGAGAAAGCTCCATATTTTCCATATCAGCCATATTTTCCACGCCAAAATGTTTTTCAGCCTTAGTAATACCTTGCTCTGTAATAGTACATGACTTTGCTTTTTCATCTATCAAGAAGTCTACTGTTTCAACCTTGATCTCCCGATTAAATGGATCGGACTTTGCTTCATCAGGACTGACAATCCTACCCTTTAATGTTCTTACAAAATTATCTGCTAGATTATATAGCTCTGTGGATTTGTCCCCTTGACCAGATATGATCAGCGGAGTCCTAGCCTCATCTACTAATATACTATCCACTTCATCCACAATAGCATAATAAAGAGGTCTTTGAACCATTTCCTCTTTATAGATCACCATATTATCTCTTAAGTAATCAAAACCAAATTCATTATTTGTTCCATAGGTAATATCAGCATTATAAGCAGCTTTTCTTTCTGCATTGGTAATACCATGTACAATACATCCTACGTTCAGTCCAAGGAATTCATATACCTTGCCCATCCATTCCTTATCCCTCTTAGCTAAGTAATCATTCACCGTAACGATATGAACCCCTTTACCTGTAAGTCCATTTAGATATGCAGGTAAAGTTGCTACTAAGGTCTTACCTTCTCCTGTTTTCATCTCAGAAATTCTTCCATGATGAAGTATGATACCACCATAAAGCTGAACTTCAAAATGTTTCATCCCTAAAACTCTATGGGAAGCTTCTCTAACTACTGCAAATGCTTCAACTAAAATATCGTCAAGGTTTTCCCCTTTATCTAATCTATTTTTAAACTCCACAGTCTTAGCCTTAAGCTGTTCATCACTTAATGCTCCCATTTGGGATTCTAACATCATTATTTGATTTACTAAAGGTGCAATTTTTCTTAATTCTCTAGAACTGTAACTTCCAAATATCTTTTGCAATAAACTTGCCATTATTTAACCACCTTTCAATTATTAAGCCCTTTCTATTTTATCATTAATAATAGTGCCTTTCAACCTTGACAGCAAAAAAGTTGTAGCCTAAGCTACAACTTTATATTAACCATCTTTATATACAATATTAAATCTCTGGTTCTATTAAACCATAATCCCCATCTTTCCTTTTATATACAACATTTACATCTTCTGTTTCAGAATCCATAAATACAAAGAAATTATGTCTTAATAGTTCCATTTGAAGTATTGCTTCATCAGAAGACATTGGCTTTAGCCCGAATCTCTTTCTCTTTACTAACTTTGCCCTTTCAACATCGTAATCTTTATTCAAAGGCATTACATTTTCAAATCTAATGGTTTCACCATTTTGATATCTTTTTTGTAATCTTGTCTTATATTTTCTAATTTGCCTTTCCAAAACATCAATAGCCCTGTCAATAGAAGCATACATATCGTCACTTGATTCTTCTGCCCTAATAATTGTTCCAGGTAGGTTTATGGTAACCTCGATGATTTTCCTATTTTTTTGAGTAGAAAATGTTACATTACCTTCGATGTCCTTTTGAAAATACTTGTCAAGTTTACTCAATTTCTTCTCTGTCACTTCTCTTAAAGCGTTGGTTACCTCCATATTTTTGCCCGCATACTTCATTATCATAAACCCAACTCCTTCCATATAAGTATATAACTTATACTATTTGTTATTATGATACCCAATATAGTATGGTTTTCAAACACAGAAAATGAAATATATAAAATTAAAATCAAATTTAGGTCTAACCTGTTAATAGTTTGTGTATATTATTAGTGTATAACTTGTGGATAGTGTGGGTAAGTCTGTGGAGAACTGTTAATATAGGCTCTTTTATTGTTGATAACAGTGTTAATTAGTAAATACTATTATATATCCACTTTCTTCATTTCATGGTATAATAATATAAAATATAAGAAAGGATAAGGAACATTATGCAAGACATAAAAAAACATAAAATTGGTATGCGCACATTTAAGACTGCCTTGTCGGTTGCTTTAAGCCTTTTTGTTGCAGATTTACTTAATTTAAATAGTCCATCACTTGTAGGTATTGCAGCAATTGTAGCAATGCAATCTTCAGTAAATGAATCACTTATTGCAGGTAAAAATAGGATGTTAGCAACTTTTGTAGGTGCTGTTGTTGGATTATTTTTCTCTTATATTTTACCACTGAACTATTTTTTCTTAGGTTTAGGAATTATTGCGGTAATACATATCCACAATATCTTTGGATGGAAACAATCCTTAAGTCTTTCAGCCATTGTCTTCCTTGTAATTTTTTTGAATCAAGAAGGGTCTAGACTGTTATATGCAACAAATCGACTTCTTGATACATTTATAGGTATTATAGTTAGCACTCTTATTAATTATTTCATAGCTACACCAGATAACAAACAATCATTTATATATATTAGAGACCATATATACAATGTCATAAAAAGCCTTGTATATGATGTTATAACTAATCCTAATCAAATTGACAATGATGTATTTAAGGAAGAGTTAGATGAATATAATCATCACTTTGATGCTTTAAAAAGTGAAATGCATATGGATGATTCTTCAAAGAAAAAATCTAATAAAATGGCACATGATATCGTTATTATTTTAGATAAAATAGAAAACAATATTTTGACAATATTAGAATTAAATATTATTCCAATATTAAATGAAGAAAATATATCTTTATTTGAGCAGCTTTATTCAGAAAAATACAATTCTCCTGATAGAGAAAATAAGGATACTGATATCATATATAATTATCATATAAATAAAGTCTTTAAAAAACTTTTAAGTATCGAGGACTATTGGAAAGCACCTAAATCTTAAAAAGGTTCCAAGGCATTTGCCCTGGAACCTTTTTAAATCATTAAAATTTACTATCGTCTATATTGTCTAACCAATCTTTCAACGGTTTTACTACTCTATTGATCGTTCCATCTATAAATGGATTATCTAGTCCTGCTAACTCCACTAAATCAAGGAAGGACTTACTTCCGCCAGCTTTACAAAGTCTTACATAATCCTCCCAAGCTTTGTCTCTATCCTCTCTCATCTTAATCCAAAATTGGAATGCACAGACCTGTGCTAGAGTATAATCTATATAATAGAATGGATTTCCAAAAATATGTCCTTGTCTAAACCAATATCCTCCTCTATTTAATATATCATTGTCTTCATAATCCCTAAATGGCAAATACTTTTTCTCGATTTCTCTCCATTTTGTCTTTCTTTCCTCAGGTGTTGCATTTGGATTCTCATATACAAAGTGCTGGAATTCATCTACTGTTACACCGTAAGGAATAAATGTAATAGCACCTGCTAAATGACTAAATTTATATTTATCTACTTCATCTTCAAAGAAGCCTTCCATCCAAGGCCAAGTAATAAACTCCATACTCATTGAATGGATTTCACAAGCCTCTAAAGTAGGGAAGTTATACTCTGGAACTTCATAGTCTCTACTTAGATATACTTGAAATGCGTGACCTGCTTCATGGGTCAATACATCCACATCCCCACTGGTACCATTGAAGTTAGAGAATATAAATGGAGCTTTGTAATCAGGTAAAAAAGTACAATATCCTCCGCTCATCTTACCTTTTTTACTCTCTAAATCAAGTAGCTCTCTCTCCACCATAAATTTAAAGAACTCATCTGTTTCTTTAGAAAGTTCTTTATACATCTTTTTACCTTTTTCTAATATCCACTCTGGTTCTCCTTTGGGAGTAGCGTTCCCTGTTAAATATTCTAGTGGTTCATCATAGTACTTTAACTCTTGTAGATTTAATCTTTTCCTCTGTCTATCCTTTAATTCAGTTACCAGTGGAACCAAATCTTCATAGACTTGCTTTCTATAGTTGGCTACCATTTCTGCATCATAATCCGTTCTACTTAAGCGTCCATAACCAAGGGCTACATAATTTTCATAGCCTAATTTTTTAGCCATGGTATCTCTTACTTTGACTAATTCGTCATAGATTCTATCTATTTCCTTCTCATTGTCACTAAAAAATCCCATATAGACTTCATATGCTGACTTTCTCATATTCCTATCCTTCGACTCCATAAATGGACGTAATTGGCTTAAGTTTCTTACTTCCCCCTGAAACTCTATCTTTGCTGATGCTATTAGCTTGTCGTATTCAGAAGAAAGTTTGTTTTCCTTTATCATATCCTCAATGATTTCAGGTGAGAATGATTTGATTTGCAGCTCTGCCAATTTGAATATTTGAGTTCCCCAGATATTTTCTAATTCTTCTCTAAATTTAGAACCTACAAGTACTTTGTAAAACTCCATCACTAAGTTTTGATATACTGGAGTTATCTCATCCATAAAATCCTGCTCTTTTTCATAAAATTCATCTTCTGTATCAATTGAGTGTCTAATATGAACGATACTAACCATCGTTTCTACATTGGATCTTATTTTGTTTATTTCTTTTAAGATATTGTTTTGGGTATCAATCTCTTCACATTCCCTAAACTTTTGGGTTAGATTTGTAAACTCTTTTGTAATTTCTTCTACATCCGGTCTTTCGTATTTAAATTCACTAAATTTTAACATAAGCTCCCTCCTTAAATCTACAATTCTATGGCTTTATTCTATCAAATTATAGTAATATATACCATAGGATTTATAATGTTAAGTGTACTTAAAAATTTATTAGTGTATAATATTATATATAAGATTTATAGTTTTAGGAGGATGGAATGCAAAATCAAAGTTTTAAAGATATAATGAAGTTGGAAATTGATGTAACAAATAAATTATTAGAATATATGCATGCTAAAATAGATTTAATTAATGTTTTAGAAGAGCTTAATTTGGATTATACTTTTATACAGGATGAAAGAAATAATTTGGCTTTTAATATATGGCTAAGTGTGGATTATATAGGTAAGGATGGCAAAACATTTATACAAAAGTTTCTATCTGACGAATCAAGTCATCTATCTAAAGTAGAAAGAGATATCCTAGGTGAAAAATCTAAATCCCACGTCTCTCTTTTTGAAATTATGTCTTTTGAAAATGGCAGTGTTTTATTAAAAGATGTTCTAGTTAATGAAGAACATAAGGTTTTAGAACCTAATATCAATAATGTAATTCAAACAGGTGAGTTTTTATTTACAAGAATCGGAGATGTATTGAATCATAAAATATTTATGGGTGATATCAACTATGTACCTTCCACTGTTAAAGATTTATTTTTAGAGGAACTTCTTGTGGATTATAATATTGCTCGAAAAGATCAAGGTAATATTACAATGGTGGAATACTTGAAGAAACATTCACTGGATCTTTATAAACTCTATAATGAATCTTTAATAAATGCAATTGATGCTGAAGGAGACATCAATTCATATCTTTTTGATGAGTTAGATGAGTTTGAGGTGTTTTTATTAAATAGGTATAAAGGTATGGCAGTTAAAAAGCATATATCAAACCTAACTAATATTTTTGAATATGCTTTAGCTGATGATGATATGACCCTTTATGATATCGATCAAATTGAGTATCATCAGTTCTTTGTTGAAGCTATTGAAGATGGTTTTATAACTTCCCAGGACGAACTCAATTCTTATATCACTACTATTAAATACTACTTGCAATATTTAAGTATGGCTGACCCTTATTATAAGGAGTTTTATTCGGAGATATTAGATGTTAGTAAGGATAGATTTAAATATATGAACATAATTGATGTAAATAATAGCTTGGATATAGATAAGAATATAGCTTCCATGGTAAATTTCAGTCTCAATGACCAATCTTTAGATGTTTTACTTGATTATGATAAATTTATTCTCTATATTAGTGACAAAGATATAAAACTGACCTCTGCTACTAAACATCTTAAGCGTAAGGATTTAATTCAATTAAATGATCTATTTGAAATATATTTTCCTATAGATTCAAAAACACCAAACCAAAAAGATTTTCCTTTTATTAATTTTTACTTTTATGCCTCTTTAAATGTTGGAGCTATTGAAATTAAGGATGATAATTTAGTGCTGACCAATAAAGGACTCAGTGTTCTAAGACTAAGTGATGAAGAAAAATATACGCTTTTGCTTCAGTACCTATTTAGTAAAGATTTTATTAAAAATGGACTTTACTGCTCAAATGATTCTATTGATATTAAATGGGAAGGTTTTATGAAAAACATATCCGATTTAAATCTTAATAAACAGCATCAACTAGATCTATACTTAAAAGATTTTGAGACACTATTTAATTATCACTATTATTTAGAGCATTTTGGATTAATTAAAACCCAATTTAGAGGTGATAGTACTGTAAATATTACTTCCTTAGGTAAAAAAGTCTTTAATTACTTAGTTCAAAAAAGTAATGAGGTCCATAATACTGACATCATTAAATTAGAGGACTTTAAAAAGCAAAAAATTAATGTGGAGGGATAATCTTGGAAAAGTTATTATTGGATGATTTCACCAAATACAAATTTTTATCTGGCCTAAAGTTTTCTCCAAATGGAAAAAACATGGCATTTATTAAACATTCTATTGATCTTGAAGAAAATAAGTACATTTCATATATCTATGTACTAAACAATGAAACATCATCTATTAAAAAACTTACTTCCCTAGGAGAGGAAAGATCATTTACTTGGAAAGACGACGAAACTTTAATTTTCCCAAGGATTATTGACAAGAAAGATAAAGAAAGAAAAGAAAAAGGTGAAAGATTTTCTTTAACTTATGAAATAAACCTAAATGGTGGAGAAGCAAATAAAGCATTTGAAATACCATTGGAAGTAGGAAATATTCAGTTTCTTGATAAGAACAATTTACTATTTACAGCAAACTATAATCCTGTTTCAGAAAAAGAAGCAGAAGAAAACAAGGACTTTGAAGTTATGGACGAGATCCCTTTTTGGTCCAACGGAGAGGGTTTTACAAGCAAAAAAAGAAATAGGCTTTATACTTATAATATTGAAACTAAAGTCTTAAAACCTTTAACTGATGAGTTTACAGACGTATACAGTTACCAATTAAATAAAGATAAAACAATGGCAGTGATTATCACTAATTCTTTTATTGATAAAAGATATTCTAAGACCGAAATGCATCTATACAATATTTTAGAAGATCATATAGTTAAGATCAGTCCAATTGAAGATTTTAACTATTCCTATGGTGATTTTTTAGATGATAAGATAATTTTCATAGGCAAAGATATGAAATCCTTTGGTATCAATGAAAATCCTCACTTCTATATTACTGATTACGATGGTAGCTACTCAACTAGAATATCAAGTAATAGCTTTGATTTTTCAACTTATAATTCTATTGGATCAGATTGTAGATTTGGTGGATCTAACTCCATGAAAATTGATCAAGATTATCTATACTTTGTAACTACAGAGGGTGATTCTAGTTTTATAAATAGAATTGGTATTGAAGGAAAAATTGAGAGGCTGAATTCCAAGAAGGGTTCCATCGATGGACTGGATGTCCATAATGGAAATATCAACTTCATAGGACTTAGAAGTCTTAAACTACAAGAATTATATAGATTAATTGGAAAAGAAGAAGAACAATTAACGGATTTTAATGAATGGGTTATGAAGGAAAAAACACTATCTATTCCAGAAAAATTAACTTTTAAGACAGATGATGATACTTTAATAGAGGGTTGGGTCCTTAAGCCTACTGGGTTTAAACCAGGTGAAATATACCCTGCAATCCTAGATATCCATGGTGGCCCAAAAACTGCCTATGGCGAAGTATTCTATCATGAAATGCAATACTGGGCTAATGAAGGCTATGTCGTATTTTTCTGTAATCCTAGAGGTAGCGATGGTAGAGGAAATAAATTTGCTGATATACGTGGAAAATACGGAACTATTGATTATGAAGATATAATGAATTTTACAGATTTAGTACTGGAAAAATATCCATTTATAGATAAGGATCGAATGGGGGTTACAGGTGGTTCCTATGGTGGATTCATGACCAATTGGATTATAGGCCATACAAATCGATTTAAAGCTGCTGCTTCTCAAAGAAGTATCTCAAACTGGATATCTAAATTTGGTACTACGGATATTGGATATTATTTTGTAGATGATCAAATAGCTGCTACACCATGGAATGGTTTTGATAAACTATGGGATCATTCACCATTGAAATATGCAGACAGAGTAACTACACCAACTCTATTTATCCATTCTGTGGAAGATTATCGTTGTTGGTTACCTGAAGGAATTCAAATGTTTACTTCTTTAAAATATCATGGCGTTGAGTCAAGATTATGCATGTTTAGAGGAGAAAATCATGAATTAAGTCGTTCTGGTAAACCTAAAAGTAGGGTCAGAAGATTAAAAGAGATAACCCAGTGGTTTGATAAGTATTTAAAGTAGGTGATAATTATTAAAAAGTCATTGGAAAGACTATCTAAATTAAGACCTGTTATTTTTTTAGATCAGTTAATTTTTAGAATTCAAGAAGACGCTGTATTTGCTTCAGGAACCCAATTAGCTTATTTCTTGATTTTATCAATGTTTCCTTTTATTATAGTTTTTTTAAACATCTTAAGTTATACTCCTTTAGTCAGGGAAGACGTACTTGGTGGACTGATCATGTATCTACCCCTTGAGACCCAAAAGTTAATTGAAGGTTTCGTATCTGAAATTACTATAAGTAGTGGCCAAGGTCTACTTTCAGTAGCTGCTATACTAGGTCTTTGGACTGCGTCCTCTGGACTTAAAGCTGTTATAAAAGCTATTAACAGAGCCTATGACTATAAGGAAAGTAGGTCTTTTATCAGACTTAAGTTAATTTCTCTTCTCTTCACAGTAGCCTTATTGATATTAATGCTATTGGTTTTTTTAACTTTAGTATTTGGGGAAGTGCTGGGAAATAAACTATTCTCTTTATTTGGTAGAGCTGATCTTTTTATTCAGCTATGGGCATATTTTAGAATTATCATACCTTTAGTGTACATGGTACTTATATTTGCATTATTATATAAATTCAGTCCATGCACTTCTAAAATAAATGAGATTCCACTAGGTACTACACTACCTGGTGCTATATTTGCATCTTTAGGCTGGATGTTGATTTCCATATTCTTCTCATATTATGTGAATAATTTTGGAAGATATGCCGTTACTTATGGTAGCCTGGTAGGGATTATACTTCTGTTGATTTGGCTATATATCAGCAGTATTATAATCATACTTGGTGGTGAGATCAATGCAACCATAGAGCATTTCGCAGTCTATGGTTACAGGATTGATAAAAATAAAAGCATGATTAGCAAAAGGTTATATTAAAGACCCTTCGCTAAGACTTAGGATGACGAAATTGCATCACGTCAGTTTTTTACTTGAGGTTAGAGCAAGTCCATAGACTTCTCTCGCCTCATTTTTTATTAATTCCTTGCTACATTCCTCCATGGTGGTACCTGTTGTGATGATATCGTCAATAAGAAGTATTCTTTTGCCCCTAATTTCCTCTTTATATTTCACTTTAAAGGAATTGCTTAAATTGTATAATCTTTCAATTTTGTTTAATTTATTTTGATCCTTTGTATGCCTTATTTTTACTAAATTTCCATGGGAAACTTCTATGTTTATTTGTTTGCCCATATACGTGGCAAGTAGTTGTGATTGATTATAGCCTCTTTTTGCTTCCTTTCTTCTATGGGAAGGCATATACATAATTAAATCTATATCATCTATTATATCTTTCTCTTTTATTGTCCGAATCATCAACTCTCCCAATGGCTTATATAGGTAGCTTTTACCGTTGAATATATAGTCTCTAATGATTTCTCTCATATAACGATTATAAATAAGGGTGTAGTATGCTATATTGATAAATGGGGAATCCAGCCTTATCTTTCTATGGACAAATTCTAGCCGATCTAAGCAATCACCACAGATAAAATTATTGATTGAATCTGAAGTTTCTTTGCATAGATAACAAAGATTCTTTGTAGGAAATAATAGATTATGAATAGATTTAATATATTCCACTTGTATCACCTCTTAGCTATAAAAAGTATTCAAAAAATCCCTGATCTTCTTATCTAATGATGAATATCTATTGGCTATTTTATCGTTTTGAATCATCATATTAAGATATTTTGTATCTCCTACTAAAACTACCAATCGCCTGGCCCTAGTAATTGCTGTATATATTAAGTTTCGAGTCAAAAGCATTGGCGGTCCCCAATGTATAGGCATAACTACTACTGGAAATTCACTTCCCTGCGCCTTATGAACTGTTGTAGCATAGGATAGTTTGATTTCATCTATTTCCGAAAACTCATATTCTACTTCCTTTTCATCATCAAATAGAACAGTGATGGTACTTTCTTCATTATCAATTGCAGTAATATAACCTAAGTCACCGTTGAATACTCCTTCTCCCTCATCGGTGACCATCTCATCCTTGATTAGCTTCCATTTAAGCTTATAATTATTCTTAACTTGCATCACCTTGTCCCCAGTTCTATATATTACATCACCGATTTGTTTTTCTGCCTTTTCCTTATCCTCAGGGTTTAAAGCTTCTTGGACATATTTATTTAGGGAGTTTATCCCTACATCCCCCTTTTTCATTGGTGTAAGTATTTGTATATCCTTAATTGGATCCACGCCATAATAACTTGGTAATCTGTCTTTGATCAGGCCGATTATGGTATCTATGGTTTTTTGGGTACTAATTTCATTCATAAAAAAGAAGTCCTTGTCTTTTTCATTTAATATAGGTGATTCTCCCTTGTTTATCTTATGGGCATTGACTATGATCATACTCTCTTCTGCTTGCCTAAATATCTCATCTAACATTACAACTTTTATGCACCCAGAAGTGATTAAATCGTTCAGGACGTTTCCAGCACCTACACTTGGCAATTGATCCACATCCCCTACTAAAATGACTCTAGTACCTGGATTTATGGCTTTAAGTAGACTATTCATAAGTAGTATGTCTATCATAGATGCTTCATCAATGATTATTACATCACCATCTATTGGGCTATCCTCATCTTTATTAAATGCCATTTCATCTTCCATATCCATAAATGACAGCTCTAATAATCTATGTAGCGTCTGACTTTCCCTTCCAGTTGTCTCCGTCATTCTCTTAGCTGCACGGCCTGTTGGAGCTGTCAAAACTACTTTCATGCCAAGATCTTCATATATCTTAATAATAGCATTTATAGTCGTAGTTTTCCCTGTTCCAGGACCACCGGTGATTATTATGACTCCATTGTTAATGGATTCTTCTATAGCCAATCTTTGTTTATTACCAAAAAATATATCATCATTATCTTCAATTTTTTTGATTTCTTTATCTATATCTACTTCCAGTTCACCAAAATCAACCCTAGATAGCTCTACGATTTTTCTAGCTACATTATTTTCTGCAACATGATATGCGGCATAGTAGACTATACTGCTATCTCCTTCATTTACTATATAGAAATTATTCCTTAATGCTAAATTTCTTATGGACTCTTCTATTGATTCAATATCCACATTTAATATCTTTGAGGCTCTATTCATCAGTTCTTCCTTTGGTAAATAGCAATGGCCTTCCCCAGCACTATTCATCATGGTAAACTTTAGTCCCGCTTCTACTCTAAAGGGAGATATATCGCTAATTCCCATTTTCTTTGCGATCAAGTCTGCCGTTTTAAAGCCAATACCCTGGATATCCTCCGACAATCTATATGGGTTTTGGCTAATAATATTTACTGTATCTTTACCGTACTTTTTATATATTTTTATTCCGTTATTTACAGTAATATCATATTGTTGTAAATAGACCATGATATCCCGTAGTTCCCTATGTTCCTCATAGGCTTTAGAGATCTTTTCTAGTTTTTTGTCGCCTATTCCAGGGATCTCTTTCAGTCTTTCTGGATTATATTGGATGATATCTAATGCATCCATACCAAATCTTTCAACTATATTCTTTGCAGTTTTTGGCCCTATATTTGGAATTAGTCCTGAAGATAGATAATTCTCTATACCTTTTAAAGTAGATGGTACAGTGGTCTTTATGGCAGTAAAAGAAAACTGTTCACCAAACCGATCATGATAAACCCAGTCCCCTTCTAATTCAACCATTTCTTCAAGATTAATAATAGCTGCATTTCCAACTATGGTTATGATTCCATCAGATGTATTCAATCTAGCAACAGTATAACCATTCGTATCATTTCTAAATATAATTTCCTCTATAATCCCTTCTATTACAAGCAATTTTCAATACCCCCAGTCCTTATGTGAATATTATAGCATATGAAAGATAATTTGGGATAAAAATACACAAAAAGGGAGAGCTAAGCTCTCCCCAAAATGTCATTCCCAGTGTAACGAGGAATCTTAAGATCCTTCGCGATGATCAGGATGACAAAACCTATCTTTGAGTGGAAGGTTTTGTCAATTATCCTCTTAAGGCTTCTACTTTGTCTGTCTTTTCCCAAGGTAAATCTAAATCATTTCTACCAAAGTGACCATAAGCTGCTGTTTGTCTATATATAGGCCTTTGTAAATCTAAATCTTTTATAATTGCTGCTGGTCTTAAATCAAAATGTTTCTCTATTAAGGTTTTAATCTCAGCTTCATCAATTTTTCCTGTACCAAATGTATCAACAAATATGGATAATGGTTTGGCTACTCCTATTGCATAAGCCAATCCTATTTCACATTTATCTGCTAAACCTGCAGCTACTATGTTTTTTGCTATATATCTAGCAGCATAAGATGCTGATCTATCAACTTTTGTTGGATCCTTTCCTGAGAAAGCTCCACCACCGTGTCTACCCATTCCACCATATGTGTCTACGATAATCTTTCTACCTGTTAAACCTGCGTCACCCATAGGTCCACCAGTAACAAATCTTCCCGTTGGGTTAACATAGAACTTAGTATCTTCATCGATCATATCTTCAGGAATAATACTTAATACCACATG
Source organism: Tissierella sp. (assembly GCA_012735585.1). Lineage (GTDB taxonomy): Bacteria > Bacillota > Clostridia > Tissierellales > Tissierellaceae > JAAYTL01. The sequence continues at coordinate 8,996 of JAAYGX010000051.1, read as the reverse complement.
TTTGATTAAATCTTCTCTAATAGTCTCAAGACTTACATCTGGACTATGTTGAGATGATACTACTACATTCTCTATTCTAGCTGGTTTTCCATCATGGTATTCAACTGTTACTTGAGTCTTACCATCTGGTCTAAGGTAAGTCAATGTACCATCTTTTCTTACTTCTGTTAATTTTCTTGATAATTTATGGGCTAAGGAAATTGGCATTGGCATTAACTCTTCTGTTTCATTACATGCATAACCAAACATCATGCCTTGGTCTCCCGCACCGATTTTATCTAATTCATCAGAGCTATCTTCTTTTTGTTCCAATGATTTGTCCACACCTAAAGCAATATCTGGTGATTGTTCATTAATTGATGTAAGTACAGCACATGTATCTGCATCAAAACCATATTTAGCTCTTACATATCCAATTTCTTCAATTGTTTGTCTAACGATTTTTGGAATATCAACATAACAATCTGTTGTAATCTCACCTGCAACTAATACTAATCCAGTAGTAGCCATTGTTTCACAAGCAACCCTAGCATCTGGATCCTTCTCTAAAATTGCATCCAATACAGCATCTGATATTTGATCACATACTTTATCTGGATGGCCTTCTGTAACTGATTCAGAAGTAAATAACCATTTTTTCATCTATAAGTCCTCCTATATAATATATTGAGTCCGCAACCTCCATCTACCCCGTAGGGAATATTTCAGGAGTCCTGTAAGGGGTCGTAAATATAATAAATGCCCATTCCAAAAGGAAAGGGCTTAAAATTCACGCGTCCTCATCTTTCAGAATAAATATTCTGTGGGATTTGGCACCTTAATTTTACACAGGTTGCCGGGTTTCATAGGGCCCATTCCCTCCACCACTCATAATAAGGTTAGTATTAACTTAATTGTAAGTCTAACATATTTATATAATATAGTCAATAAATCTAACACATTATTGACTATATTATATAAATCCGTTTTTTTGCAAAGATGTAGTAGAGGATGTATTTATTTTTTGCTATAAATCAATTTAAAATAAAGAATTATTCTTAAAATAGTTTTTTTAATTGATTTATAGCACACATATATATAATTTAGTATATAATAAATATAGATATTAAGATTATTTTGGTGATTCTATCTAGTATTTTAATATATTTGGCAAATCTTTTTAAAAAACTTTATAATAAATTTGAATTATGGAGATATTCGTAGTAATTTCGAGATTTATTTAGCAATATTTTAATTTATTGTCTCACATCCTCATTTTATGTTAATTTAATTCAAATTGATGGGTTTTAATGTGTTGCATTTAACCCAAATATGTCCTATACTATAATAGTCGTCAAAAAGAGCAGCGGGGTGTAGCGCAGTTTGGTAGCGCACGTGGTTTGGGACCATGGGGCCGGGGGTTCAAATCCTCTCACCCCGACCATTAAGACGATAAAACCTGATAACTAAGTTATCAGGTTTTTTTATTTTATATCTATCACCTTCTCTTATCTAGATAAACTTATATTTAGGTTTATTTTCTCCAAATAGCCAATATCTTATATAGTCGTAAAATAAAATTGCTGGCAAGGAAAGAAAAAACCAATAGATACTATATCTTAAACAAATTTGACCTATGAAGTTATATTTTAAAGTACTATAATCCCATATTTCCAATTTAAACACTAGATTTAAAATTAGCCCAAAGATCAATTCCATAAAGGTAATGACTAGGCTTGATATAATCAGTAGTATTATTAAGGATCCTTTAGGTTTGAAGTAATATTCACTTATTAAACCTATTAATATAAAACATAAACCGCCTAGGACAAACATTCCAATATGAGAATATCCTCTCCACATAATCTCAATAAAAAAATAGGACATCCCTCCAATCAAGAATAAGAACAGATTTTGAACAATTTTCTTCAGTCACATCACCCTCTGCACTTTTTTTAAAGATTTATATTATATAGTGTAGGAGGTTTTTAACTTGGTATACATTTTTATCGCTGCCACTTTTTTCTGATTAATTTTTAAAGGCAATTTACTTTTTCCAATCTAATACTATTTTTCCTAATTTGTAAGTGTATTGTAATCTCTTTGTAACAGAATTGATATATTAAAGCTATATAATGATGGTTGGATACTTATACATATGAAAACTAGAGAGGTGACGTAAATGAAAAGAAGAATCAAGAAAGTCTTTATATCGGTTTTGGCAGCATCTACAATTATGACAAGTACATATTCTGTATACGCAAATAAAATAACAGTAAATATGCCTTATGAAATATATACTTCACAAAATCAAGAACATTTAGCATCAGGGGTTACCCATGAAAACATTAAAAAATTTACAGCATTAGGTTGGTGGAACATCAATGTTATTAGAATTGATCTTGAAAATGAGTATACGGATTTAAAGGGATTATTTAATAAAGATGGTGCTTCAAAAAGAGATACTGTAAGTAATATGGTAGAGAAACATGATGTAGTTGCAGGTGTCAATGGAGATTACTTCAATTATTCGCCTTTACCTTCTTCCCTAGGCGGGCTTATTAGTGATAATGAAGTCATAATTTCTCCTATTGAATTAGCTTATGCTTTGCCAAGTTTTTATCTAACTAATGATAATGTTGGTGGAGTAGATTATTTAGATAGAAGTATCGTAGTTACGGATTTAGATAATGGAACTAGGATTGGTATCAATACTTTAAATAAGGTAACTTCTGAGTTCGATACTTTAACTCTTTTAGATAGAAATTGGGGAGACAAATCTGTAGGAAATAGATTTCACAAGGACTTAGTGGAAGTTATAGTTGATGATGGTGAAATAAAGGATATAAGAGTTGGACAAGCTGCTACTGATATCCCTAAAGATGGTTATGTTATTGCAGGTAGAGGCTCAAGAGCAGAGGTTTTACAACAATTAACAGTAGGAAGTAAAGTTAAACTAGATGTATCAACAACTCCAAATGTAGATAAGATTAAGTTTGCAATCGGCGGAGGTAGTATCATACTTAAAGATGGTGAACTCTCTTTAACCAATATAAATAGTACAGGATCCAATCCTAGAACTGGTATTGGAATCAACAAAGATAATACAGAGGCAATTTTAGTAACCATTGACGGTAGAGATTCATCATTTAAAGGTGTAAGTCAGGAAATGTTTGGTGCTATTATGAAAGATTTAGGGGCTTATAATGCTCTAAACCTAGATGGAGGCGGCTCTACTACTATGGCTATTAAACCTTTAGGGGAAGATAAGGCAAAAGTAGTAAACAAGCCCTCAGAAGGCTCACAAAGACTTGTAATTAACGGTGTAGGTGTAGTTTCAAATGCACCAAAGGGCGAATTATCTTATCTAAAAGTATCAACTGAAGATAATAAAATGTTTGTAAATACAACTAGGTATATATCTGTTAAAGGTTATGATGAAAATCACAACCCTATCCAATTAGACCCATCTTTACTTAGTTTTTCAGTAGAAGGTGTAGAAGGAAATTTCGAATATAATAAATTTAAAGCTACAACAGCAGGTAAAGCAAATATAATAGCTGATTACAATGGTATAAAAGGAAACTTGGAATTAACTATATTGGAAACGGCTAAAGATATCACAGCAAATATAAAAGAATTCAATATTGATGTAAATAGCAAATATAATCTTCCAACATATTATGGTAAAGATAGCAAAGGAACAGAAGCAAGGATATATTTAGAAGATGTTGATTTTACAATTACAGGAGATATCGGTTTTATTGAAAATGGAGTATTCCATAGCAGCGATTCCCCTAAAGGCGGAGCTATTACCGCTCGTGCTGGCGAAGGTGTGGATAATATACTAGTAAGTATAGGTACTGAATCTAAATTAGTAGATAGCTTCGAAGATTCTAGTAAATATAAGTTTGTACCATTTCCAGAATCCGTATTAGGAAGTGTAAATCAATCTAATGATGCAAAGGAAGGAAATTCTAGTATATCCCTTAAATATGATTTTTCACAAGGTGGAAATACAAGAGCTGCATATATAATGCTAAACCCTGAAACATCTGGAATTACATTGGAAGGAAAGCCTAAAAATTTAGGATTATGGGTGAAAGGGGACAATAGTGGTAGCTGGTTAAGGGCAATAGCTATCGATAGTAAAGGAACGGAACATTATCTTAGCTTTAAACAAAATATTGATTGGGAAGATTGGCAATATGTAAATGCTAGTATACCAAATAATGTTTCTTATCCTATTAAATTAGAGCGTATCTATGTTGTTGAAACAGATAGTTTAAGACAACAATCTGGTGAGATACTCATAGATGGATTGAATGCTTATTATCCTCCACAAGTTGGTAATCTAGAATTGCCTACAGAAACTGAGTTAAAAGATGAATTAAACAGAAAATCAGATATATTAGAAGATGGATTTACATTCGCCGTCGCTAAGGAACCTAAGAATATTAATGAAATAACAGGCTATGACGCAAGTAAATCTATTACATCTATTATGAATCAAAGTAAGATTGGAATAACACTAAACAGTGCATCAGAGAAATTCCAATCAAATCTCAATACTTTTGCTCACATAGATGGTTCAAAAGCATATAGTACAAATAAGCATATGAACACATTATTTATAAACTTAAATTCAAGTAAAAATGGTATAAGAGAAACAGATCCTGCACAGTGGCTTAAACTAAGACAAGACCTCGAAAATAGGACTGAAAGTAATTTTGTATTATTCTTACCAACACCTGTATTCGGTAGTAATGGATTTAGTGATAAGCTTGAAGCTGAGTTATTCCACGATTTACTTGTAGAAGCACAGGGAAAAGGTAAAAATATCATCGTAGTCCATGGTGGAAATACCACATCTGCTGATTTAAAAGATGGTATAAGATATATCAGTTTAAATACTAAGGAACTGAATTCTCCAGAAGATATTAAAAATATCAATCTAGTTAAGTTCTATGTAAATAGTGATACAATATCTTACGAATTCGTAAAGGTATTTCAATAATAACAAAGAAAAAACATTTAGGATCCCCCTTCCTAAATGTTTTTTCTTTATTATTTACGACCGTGAATTTCAGCACCAGCTATTTCTAAACTTTTCAGCCATTCTAAAGATTTACCAGTTCCTACAGCAACACATTCTACAGGATTGTCCGCAATCCTAACTTCTATGCCTGTTCTTTTACTTATTAGCTTGTCCATACCATATAAAAGAGCGCCTCCTCCTGTCATAACAATACCTTTGTTTCCTATATCTGAGGCCAATTCAGGTGGCGTTCTTTCTAAGACAGAATGTACTGCCTCAGTAATTTCATGAATAGGATCCCTAAGAGCCTCCAACATATCACTAGTGCTTACATCTACTGTCATAGGAAGGCCTGTAAGTAAGTTCCTACCTTTTACCGCTTCATACCTTTCTTCTTCAACAGGATATGCACAGCCTATACTAATTTTAAGATTTTCAGCTGATCTTTCTCCAATCATCATATTATATTTCTTCCTAATGTATTTGGTTATTGCCTCATCGCAATCATCCCCAGCTACTCTTATAGATGTATTTACAACTATGCCACCTAATGCTATTACTGCAACATCAGTAGTTCCGCCGCCAATATCAATAACCATATTACCATCTGGCTCGGTAATATCAATTCCCGCTCCTATAGCTGCAGCAATTGGTTCTTCAATTATATAAGTCTTAATAGCACCTGCATGTTGACAAGCCTCTACTACTGCTCGTCTCTCAACATCAGTTATGCCACTTGGTACACAAACTATAATTCTAGGTTTAAAAATGGTTTTATTCATAGATTTTCTAATAAAATATCTAAGCATCCGTTCAGTTATTTCATAATCAGATATTACACCATTTTTAAGTGGTCTAATAGCAACAATATTCCCTGGAGTACGACCCAACATCTGTCTTGCCTCTTCGCCTACAGCTAAAAATTTATTTGTGTATTGGTCAATAGCAACAACAGAGGGCTCTTTTAAAACTACACCTTTCCCTTTTACATATACCAGTATACTGGCAGTCCCTAAATCTATACCTACATCCGATCTCAAAGCCACTAAAATCATCCTTTCCATTAGTTTAAATATGTATTCAATAAAAATCTATAAATTCCCTTAAATTTATACAATATTTAATTGTATATTATGTTGAAATAAAACGGTTTCTCACATATAATAATTATGGTATCTAAAAAAATAAAATAATTAATTTATGAGGTGTTGTATTGAAAACTCTTTTTAATTCTGGACAAGTAAGTGAAAGAATAAAATATATTATCGTAACAATATATGTAATTTTGATTCTATTAACTTCATTTTTATTCAATAGCCCACAGGAAATAATTCAGGGTATGAAAAATATTGTTTTAGCACCTAGTGTTTTAGTGTCAGATTACTTCGTTGTAGGTAATGTAGGTGCTGCGCTTTTTAACGCTAGTCTACTTATGATTATAACAGTAGTGTTAGCAATATTCAATAATTTAAATATTAATGGACCAATAATTGCCGGAATTTTTACAGTAGGGGGGTTCGCCCTATTTGGAAAGAATATCTATAATTTTTGGGCTATTTTGTTTGGGGTATATCTATATTCCGCTTACAAAGGTGAGAAGTTTGGAAATAATTTAATTATTGCACTCTTTGGTACTGCTTTAGCACCATTAATAAGTTTAGTATCTTTTGGCTTCGGCTTAGATCCAGTAATAGGAATAATTTTTGGTAATCTATGTGGTATAATAGCTGGTTTTAGTCTTGTACCTTTAGCCTATCACTATAAGAAGTTTCACTTAGATTATGATTTATATAATTTAGGATTTACTGCAGGAATTGTGGGAACTTTGTTTATGGCTTTATTTAGATCTTTTGGTCTTGAAAGTCAATCTCTATCCCTAATTGCAGCAGGTTACAATAGGGTATTCACCATTTATTGTATAATTATGTTTCTATCTATGATTGTTATTGGTTTTATATGTAATGGTCTAAGTTTTAAAGGATATAAAGATTTACTTAAAAGTACAGGAAAATCTCCTAACGATTTTGTTCAATTAAATGGTTTTGGCATTAGTTTTATAAATATGGGAATTATGGGTCTCATAATGTTAGCTTATATATTATTAGTAGGCGGAGAAATAAACGGCCCTGGATTAGGTGCTCTATTTACAGTTATAGGTTTTTCAGCTTTTGGTAAACATCCTAGAAATGCTATTCCAATAACTATTGGGGTATTTATTGGATCTATGGGTACAAAATGGGAAGTAAACTCTACATCAATGATATTTGCGGCAACCTTTGGTACTGCCCTAGCTCCAGTAGCTGGTGACTTTGGGGTAATTGCAGGAATTGTAGCAGGTTTTCTTCATGTTTCAGTAGTTACCAATGTGGGCTATTTACACGGAGGAGTAAATCTATACAATAATGGTTTTTCAGCAGGTATTGTAGCTGCTATATTGGCACCCTTTTTGATGTCCATAAAAAAAAGAAAACGTGAAGATTAAGTCCCATAAAATTTAAAGCAAAAAATCTAAAAAAGTCCTTACGGACTTTTTATTCGTTTATTGCTCTGTATTTTTGTTTGGTAGCTTCCCCACCTCTTATGTGTCTTTCTGCTTTATTTGTTTCCAGTACATCCTTGACCATTGCTGCGATAAGAGGGTTTATCTTAGGCAATCTTTCAGTTACGTCTTTGTGTACCGTACTTTTGCTCACACCAAATATACCTGCTGCTTGCCTTACGGTAGCACCTTCATTTAGTATGTATTTTGCTATTTCTAAAGTTCTCTCCTCAATATAATCCTTCAATTCATAACCCCCTTTTACTTTTTGGGTATTCTAATAAATACTTATGCCTTTTTATCGAATAATAGAACGGGGATCTGCTGTTTTCTGGTTTTTTATTACTTCAAAATGTAAATGGTCCTCCATTAACAATTCGATTTGAGCAGTTTTTCCAATAGTAGATATATTATCCCCTTGTTTTACTTTAATACCTACTTCTACCATCTCTAAAGTTCCTAAATTAGAATATATAGTCTCCAACCCCTCACCATGATCTATAACTATAGTCTTGCCCCATAGACTGTCCTCATATACTTTTGAAACTGTTCCATCTAATACCGCTTTAACCGCCGTACCTAATTTTGCTTTGATATCAATCCCTGGGTGTCCTCTCCATTCCTCTAAGGTTTCTGAATATACAAGCTTATCCTTAGCATACTCTGTCAAGATTTCCCCTTCGATCGGCATTATCATTTCCCTAGTAACCTTAGCTGGCTCTTCTACGTAGTTGTCGATAAATTCAATCTCATCATCATCTTCATGGTCATCTTCTTCATAAAATACCTCTTCTACATCATCCAATTCATCAACTGTTTCTTCACCTATGTCCATTTCATCAACTATCTTTTCACTATCTAGTTGATCTAGTTCCTCTGTATCTATATTTGTTTTAGCTACTACGAACTCATCATCTACAATGATCTCACCAGTTTTTAAATCTAGACTACTATTTCTAACTTCTTCTACAGTTTCAGTAGAATCATTATCTACCGGGTTATCTAGTATTACTAAATCATTACCTGGTGTACCTTTGTCCACCCCTTGCAATACAACAGTTATGGTTCCAATAGCTACAATACATACACAGATAAAAAGAAATATCAAAAATCCATTTTCCCTACATGTTTTTATAAATTTATCTTTCATTGCTCCACCTCCATTAACTATTATTTCCACTAAGTAGAAATTAATACATGGAATGGCACAAAAAAATAAAAAGTCATCCTGAGTTTCATGAAGGATCTTAAAATTTTTCACATACGTTCAGAATGACAAAAATTATTATTCAGATTGACAATAGAAAGGCTACTATTCTTTCGAAATTTTTAAAATATCTATTCCAGTATAATAATGTTTTAATATTTCCTCGTATGAACTTCCTTGTTTGCCCATTCCATTGGCACCCCATTGGCTCATACCTACCCCATGGCCATATC
>JAAYGX010000050.1 GCA_012735585.1 Tissierella sp. | reverse complement strand
TCTCTACATTATGTAGTTCAATTAAATGAGACTCGAGAAAATCTGGAAGAATATTTAAATTATAAAAATATGAAATTTGAAATACAAATTAGATCTGTCTTGCAAGATACATGGGCAGAAATAGAACACCAATTAAGCTATAAATCTGGAATTATAATGCCTCAAGATATAAAGAGAACTTTTTCTCGATTATCAAGTTTATTAGAAACTGCTGATATTTCATTTAGAAATCTTAGAGATGAAATTACTAATTATATAGAAAATGCTGAAGCGGAGATGGATAAGGAGAATAATATAGAATTAAACGATATAACCTTATCTGTATTATTAAATAGTGATTTTTACAACAATTACATAGATTTATTTAAAAATAAACTAAATGAACAGATAAATAAAGATATTGATATCATTGAATATAATATACAGATTTCAGAGGCAAAACGTTTAAAATACAATTCTATAAACACCATCGAAGAGCTTAAAAAGTATTTAAATGACTTTTTAGACAAAATAGTTGATTTTACAAAATTCAATTACGAAGACGACATAAATGAAAAGATTAAGATATCAAGAACCTTTCCTTTATTTGCATTAAATTACGGAATATTAATTAATAATACTGAAGAAGAGGATTTGTATTCTAGCTTTTGTGAATACTTTAAATATGCAAATATAATATGGTCAGATGATGAAAATAATTATGAGCATGATTGGGGTTTTGAAGATAAAGATTATAGAACATCTGAAAAGAATTCGGAAAGGTTACAATGGATTGAAAGTTTAAAGGATATATTTAAATAAGATTGAAATAACTTAGATTTAGGTAGGCTTGATGATTCTTAATCTTTTAAAATAGGCTAAATAAATCCTTAATTTTAGCTATCATTATTAATTCTAAAATATTTAATTCCATTATATCAAATTTTGCAATAATCTCTAACATTGCATCCTATTTTAAATTAATTAAATAACACAAAAAGGAGATAAAGCTTAAACCCTATCTCCCATAGATCTATCTTTAAAGCTCCATTTCTTCAACAACAGTTGTGATAACCCTAGCAGCATCGAAGCCTATTAAATCGGTTCCATTGGATACAAAGATATTATTTACTAATATCTCATCCATTGCTGCTTCCACCTGGATAGTATCCAGGTCCTCCTTTGGATTATCTAGGCTTAGGCGAAATCTTTTGTTCATTCCATCTATGAAATCTATTTCTAGCTTTCTCTTTTCCATTATCTCACCTCCATTTCACCTATATCACTATTATCTATTCAGATATCAGTGATACTTCTTCAATTTTTTTGACCCTGATAAGATCTTTGCTTTGAAGATCTGCTATGGCAACAGCAGTAGCATGTACATCTTCATCAGCTGCATCAGTCTTTACCTTAGTGAAGCTTTTGGATAAAGTCTTTTGCTTTCCATCTACGATGCCATTGTCCAACTCTAGTCTTAGAGTTGACTTTTCTTTAAGAGCAACTATAGCCATGTTTACACCCCCAATCTTTATTTAGTTCTAATAAGAAAAACCTATATGTTATCAGGTTCAATTAACATATAGGTTTCGTTGGGGTATTTTACTATTTAGTTCTGCAGTTTTTATACTGTTTAAGTTTGTTTGTAAAAAGAATAATATACTATCAAAAAGAAAGAAAATCCCTGGAGACGAGTCTTGTTTGACTTATACTACGGGGATTATTATATCTTCCTTGCTTTTGTTGACAATTTAGGTCTTGCAAAGAAAACTCCAATTAAGCTTTAATATTGTATTTATTCTACCCTCAAAACTTCATAACTGAAGGTATTATCTTCTGTCGTTCCATACATGGTTCCAAACTGATTTCCATCTTGGTCTTTTATAACTAGATAGAAGGTGATTCCACCTTTATTAATTATTGTATCTGTTACTTTTTCACCAAAGTTAATTGTCCACTCCTGATTATTATCATCATAGGTTACAGTAACACCTTCTGACTCAAAAGCTGAATTCAGATCTTGACTTCCATAAGGATTTGAAGGGTCAGCGTACACACTAAATTCTGGTAATGTACCCTGCATACTATGATCAACCTCTAGTTCTCTTATATCTGTTCCAGTAACATCTACAACTAAGATAAAATTATCATTCTCTTCTAATAATACTAAACTACTTGAAGGTAATACGTTTTCTAGGTTAATAGGTAAACTATCTATATAGTATTGTCTTTGATAATCTCCATTATCCTTTGTTTTATAAATATATTCTGCTGGTTCATCTAACCATTCTATATTTCCTTGAGGAGTTTTAGCAGGATCTGTATTGTATACTAACCAAATAGTTGGCTCACCTGATTCTTCGGTATTATTTACCAATTTACCATTTACAGTTAGCACAGAACTTTTCAACCCTACTGCTATCCCCTTACTTACTTCAATACCACCGAATTGATTACCACTTACATCAATTGTTCCTTCTAATGTTACTTCTGATCCATTTACTAGAAGTCCAGCATCTCCACCTGTTAAGCCAAGGTCTTTTAGTGTTACTCCTTTTGTATTGTATACATGAAGTACGAAGTTTCCTTGCCACTTATCCGCATCTCCTGTAAACGTTA
>JAAYGX010000049.1 GCA_012735585.1 Tissierella sp. | reverse complement strand
CATGATCTAAGCCAACACTTAAACAACTATGTACTAGATATAGTAAAATCCTATAATTATAAAGGAGGAAACTACCCCTATCTTCTAAATAATGATTTTGAAAACTATAATGGGGTAACTGAGGACATCTATTACAAAGGAGAAATAATACTTAAAGCACACCAAAGTGAAAAAAAATATAGCCATTGTACAGGAATTACCTTTGAAGTATTTTTCAAAGCAATGCAAAACAGAAATAAGGCTAATGGACTAGATATAAATGATTTTAATGGTATGACAAAGGATGAATTATTTGACTTTATGTTGACTTGGTATGTAGCAGCGGGACCTAAATCAGAGAGTAATCTAGCTGTTGCCATAGAAAAATATGGACTAGGAAAAAGAATCACCAATCTTGAAGATGTTGCTCCAGGAGATTTTATTGACCTTTCCCGTGAAAACAACACCGGACATGCCGTTGTATTTATAGACTGGATTAAAGAAGGAAATAAAATCATCGGCCTTAAACATTGGTCAAGTCAACAATCAACAAATGGAATAAGTCATAAGGATGAATATTTTAATATTAAAGATAACAATGGACAAAAATATGGAAATGTAATGTTGGACAGCCTATATATTGGAAGGATAAGTCCAATTAATATGTACAAATAATATGGCAAAATTGTCGAAAATATAACTGGAAGTATCAAGAGAAGAAAAATGATAGGACTAAAGATGAATAATTTGCTTATAAATTCTTAAAAATGGTATAATGGAGTTAAATGGATTAAGTTTATATAGGAGGATGTTCATTTGAAGGAGACAATATATATTACAGGGCATAAAAATCCTGATTCTGATTCTATATGCTCAGCCATAGCATATGCAGAATATAAAAATGGAAGTGGAGATGTAAATGCTGTACCTGTCAGGTTAGGGGATATAAACAGGGAGACCAATTTTATATTGAATTATTTTGGAGTAGAAGCTCCATCACTAATGGAGACAGTAAGACTAAGTGTGGAGGATTTAAACTTTGATAAGATTCCTCCAGTTAGTCCTGAGATATCATTACGGATGGCATTAAATATAATGAGTATGAATAATGTGAATAGCTTGCCTGTAGTTGATGAAAATGAGCAACTAATAGGTATAGTAACACTAGCTGATATCATTCAAAATTATATAGATGTGTGGGACAATGCAGTATTGGGTAAATCAGGGGCGACTATTGATAATATCATAGATACTTTATCTGCTGAAAGTTTGGTTCTTCCGGATAAGGCTAGGCCTTTTAAAGGTAAATTATTAGTTCTAGCTATGGAACCAAGTACTTTTAAGAAATATATTGATGATAATGATATTGCAATATGTGGAGATAGAAAAGATATTCAAGAGGTAGCTTTAAATAGTGATATTTCATTGATGATTGTCACTGGTAGTGGAAAAATTGAAGATGAATTACTGGAGTTAGCGAAAGCAAGAGATATCACTGTCATATCAACTCCACACGATACTTTCACTGCATCAAGACTCATAACCCAAAGTATGCCTATCAGCTATGTAATGACTACAGAAAACCTTGTTTATTTTACATTAGATGATCTAGTAGATGATGTAAAGGTTCATATGTCCCAGACTAGATATCGATCCTATCCAGTTGTAGATCACGAAAGAAAAGTAGTGGGCTCAATTTCTAGATATCACCTAATATCAAGTATGAAAAAGAAGGTTATTTTGGTCGATCATAACGAAAGAAGTCAGTCAATAGATGGTCTTGAAGAAGCAGAAATCCTAGAAATAATAGATCATCATAGAGTAGCTGATGTATTTACAGGTTCGCCAATTTATTTTAGAAATGAACCTGTTGGTAGCACTTGTACAATCGTTGCATCTATATTGTTTGAAAATGGTAGACGACCATCTAAAAAAATTGCAGGCATATTAGCAGCTGGAATAATATCAGATACATTATTATTTAGATCACCAACCTCTACGAACACAGATAACATTATACTAGACAGGTTGGCTAAAATAGCTGATTTGGATGTTGAAGAATTTGCTATGGAAATGTTTAGGGCGGGAACTACATTGACAGGCAAAACGCCAAAAGAGTTACTAAACCAAGATTTCAAATCATTTGTAATAAATGAGGATAAAGTAGGGATATCCCAAGTATATACTATGGATCCAGCAAGTCTTGAAGAAATGAGAGACCAGTTAATAAGAACCATGGAAGAAAGATCAAAGGAATATGGTTATTCAATATTTATATTGATGTTAACTGATATATTTAATCAAGCATCAGAAATGATCGTTGTTGGTCCAAATAAAGAAAGTGCAGCAAAAGCATTTAATACAACATTAGAAGGCAATTCATTTTATGCACCAGGAGTGCTTTCTAGGAAAAAACAAGTGATACCACCAATTACCAATGTGATTTCAAATGTGGAAAGTATGATATAAATTAAAAAAGAGAGCTTGTGCTCTCTTTTTTTACATATTTTTAACCAAATAATATAGAGTTTTAACATGGATTCCAGTTGCACCCTTTGGTAGATACCCTCTAGCCTTTGTATCATAAGCAGTACCTGCAATATCTAAATGTACCCAAGGTACTTCATCCACAAACTCTTCCAAGAATAAACCAGCTGTGATAGTTCCCGCACCTCTACCACCAGTATTTTTTAAATCACCAAAATCTCCTTTAATAAGCTCTCTATACTCAGGATAAGATGGTAATTGCCATACATATTCTCCAGATAATTCTGCAGCTTCTCTAACTTCAGACATTAATTTATCATCATTGGTAATAGCACCACTAGTTAATCCACCTAATGCTACTACACATGCTCCAGTCAATGTAGCAAGGTCAATGATCTTATCAGCTTTGATTTCCTTCGCTGTATACCATAGAGCATCCGCAAGAGTGATTCTACCTTCTGCATCAGTGTTTAGAACTTCAATTGTTTTACCAGATAGGGATTTTAGAATATCTCCATTTTTGTATGCTGCACCTGAAATTAAGTTTTCACAGGCAGCTACTACACCTACTACATTTTTCTTTAATTTTCCTTTTGCAATAGCTTTTAGAGCACCGATTACAGTTGCGGAACCAGCCATATCAGTAAACATAGTATCCATACTAGCTCCTGGCTTTATAGCATATCCACCGGAATCATAAGTAAGTCCTTTACCGACTAAAGCAATTTTTTCATCCGAATCTGGGTCTCCAGTGTAAGTCATTACAAAGAAACGGGGTTCCTTTGATGAACCTTCTGACACTGCAAGGAATGCCTTCATGCCAAGCTTCTCAATCCCAGCTTTATCATATATATCAACTTTAATTCCCAACTCTTCCAAGTTATCCTTTGCTGCATTAGCTAATATTTCAGGGTACATGTGCATTGGTCTTTCATTAACCAAATCTCTAGTTAAGAAGATACCTTCAACCAAAATTTCTGCTTCTTTGATTCCCTCAAGCACCTTTTCCTTTTTATCTTCTAAAACATCAAAATATATTTCTTTAACACAAGGTTTTATTTTTCCTTCGCTAAGATATTTATCATAGGAGTACTCAGATTGTAAAAGTCCTTCGGTTATTGCTGTCATTGTACTTTTGTAGCATAAATCTCCAAATTTTGGAATAGTAACACCAGCACTTTCCACTTTATACTTCATAATTTCTTTACCAACTTTGTAGAAAGCATTTCTTAAAGAATCAAGGGTTAGCTTGCTTTCATCACCTAATCCCAATAAAATTATGTTTTCTCCATTTGGGGATAGATCTGCATAAATTTCGTTTAATTTACCTTTAAATAATTCCTTTTCTTTAAGATAATTATAAATCATGCTTCCCTTACTTAATTCTTTAGTATTGTTTGAAACAAGAATGATTTCAACATTATCGCCTTTTTCAAGTAAAAATTTCATACAATCCCTCCATTTATATTATTTAAGTAATATTGTATCAAATTAATCTGTAGAAAGGAAATTTATTCTATAAAAAAAGAAATGTAGATTATTAATAATCTACATTGGAATGGTTGTATTATTTATTATTATTTGGGTTATTATATTCATTAAGTTTCTTGAATGCTTTAATTGTTTCTTTAATTTCCAAGCCAGGCATCATAAAGTCAGAAGTTGGGATATGAGTATAACTTCCTCGTGGAGGATAGACTTCATTATCATTCATTACCTCTGTATTGTGTAAATACTCGATATCATAAAAATTTGTGAACCCATCTTGGTCTATTTCATTAATATCGTTTATATCATCAAAAGGAAATTCCTGCTCTTCATACTTTTTATTCATAAAAATACCTCCTTTTATATTGATAGTTTTACCTTTTGAAATAGAAATATTCGTCAAATACTTTCTTTAATATTCCTGAATAATTGTACTGTTTTGAGCCACAATAATATTGTCTGAAAAAATTATAAGGAGGTCATTTTAATGGCATTGAAAAATACGATAAATCTAAATACTCTTACACAAGAAGAATTAAACTGTGTAAAACATATTGCATCAGGTCACTTAGTTATGAGTGAAAAGTTTAATCTTTATGCAAATCAAATCCAAGATCCACAATTTAAGCAAATGTTTACTCAATCAGCTACAGACGCTAAAACTACTGCAACTAACTTTATAAATTCATTGTAGGAGGAGAGAGATAATGAGAGATCAAGATATAGTTAATGATGTGCTAAATGGTACGAAAGCTAGTATAAATACTTATACTACAGCTATACAAGAATGTTGTAATCAAACACTAAGATCTACGCTACAAACATTAAGAGATGAAGCAGAGCAAATGCAATATCAGATATTCCAAATGGCAGAACAAAAAGGATGGTATATGCCAGCTCCAGAAGCGAACCAAAATGATGTTCAAAAAATAAAAAGTGGTTTAGTTTCCTCAGCACAAAGTTCACCTAACCAAAACACAAATTTCACTATGAAATAGACTGATACAGCCCTTAAGACAAAGTAGTCTTAAGGGTTTCTTATTGATATTTCTCCATTACAGGTCTATAATATAATGTAATAGGAGGTTGGCTTTATGATGACTACAGGGGTTGATATAGTACAAATTAGTAGAATAGAAAAGTTGTTGAATACAAAAAAAGATTTATTTTTAAATAGAGTTTTTACTGAAAAAGAAATTGATTATATAAATAAAAAAGGTGATAGTCCAAATACTGTAGCAGGACTTTATGCCTCTAAAGAAGCTATCTCGAAAGCACTAGGAACTGGAATAGGAAGAATTGCCTTAAAGGATATGGAGATCAATCATGACACCAATGGAAAACCCTTAGTGTTCATATCTTCCGAAAAAGAAGCACTACTTAGAGAATTGGGAATAAATAAATTTGATTTATCAATTTCCCATGATGGTGACTATGCTATTGCATTTGTCATTGGATATTACAACTCTTAATAGGAAATTACTATTCTAAATACTCATATATTAAATATAATATATTAATAATAAAATATATTAGTTATTTAAAAGGGGTGTTTTTAGTGAGGAGAAGATTCCTATTACTGATAATTGTTTTAACAAGTATTCTATTTGTATCATGCACCTCAGATAAGAGTACAAAAACTATAGAAAAATTAAATAAGTTATATAATGAAAGCAATGGCTATGAAACAATACTTGAGATGAAAATAATCAATGATGATAAAGAATCAATATATAAAATGAAAGAAAAATACTCCCATGATCATACTATTTCATTGGAAATTTTGGAACCAAAAGAAAGCCAAGGAATCATAATTGAGTATAAAGATGATAAGATTTTTCTAAATCATGCATCTATCAGACAATCCATATCACTAAAAGCAGTTAAGAATTTTGATAAAGGGATTTTACTGGCAAATTTTTTTGATAATTTGGATTTAGTTCAGTTCATTGAGGAAAAGGAATTGGATGGAAAAGATTATTTTGTTATTGAATTTTCGCCAGAAGATACAAATAAATATAATACTCAAAGACTAATTTACTTAACAAAGAAGAATTTAGATCCTTATCTTATGGAGATCATGGATGAGAATGGAAATGTAAGAGTTAAAATCAAATATGAAGAATTTAAATATACGGAAGATAATTAAGGAGAATTAGAAATGGAACAATTATGTGGGATAAGACCTGTTAGATTAGAAATAGATTTAGATAATTTGACCAATAATATACAAGAGATAAGAAGACTAGTGGGAAATGAGACTTTAATAATGGCAACTGTGAAAGCAAATGCATATGGTCATGGTGCTGAAGTTTGTGGAAAAGTTTTTTTGGAAAATGGTGCTAATCGATTGGCTGTATCAGTATTATCAGAAGGAATTGCCCTAAGAAATGCAGGAATAAATGCACCTATATTACTATTGAATTTCACGCCTTATAGTCAATACAAAGAACTATTAAAATATGACTTAATACAGACTATATATAATTACCATGATGCAAAACTTTTATCAGAAGAAGCAGGTAAATTAGAGAAGAAGGCAAAAATACATATAAAAATTGATTCAGGTATGAATAGAATAGGTTTTTTACCTAATGAGACTTCACTTGAATCCATTATAAAAATTACTGAATTACCCTATATTGAAGTAGAGGGAATATATACACACTTCTCAAATGCAGATAAAAGTGATAAATCCTATACTAAGAAGCAATTTCAAAATTTTAAATGGATATTAGACAGACTGGAAGAATCAAATGTAAATATTCCAATAAAACACGCGGCCAATTCTGCAACAATTTTAGATTTACCAGAATATAAATTGAATATGGTTAGACCGGGAATTATATTGTATGGTCATTATCCATCTGAGTTTGTAAATAAAAATATAATCGACATTAAGCCAGCAATGTCCTTGATATCAGGGATTTCTAATATAAAGGATATAGAAAAAGGAGAAGGTATAGGCTATGGGCAAACTTTTATTACTGAAAGGAAGTCCAAAATTGCAACATTACCTTTAGGATATGCAGATGGATACTCAAGGATGCTTTCTAACAAGGCATATGTTTTAATAAAGAATAAAAGGGTACCTATAGTAGGGAATATATGTATGGACCAATTGATGATAGATATTACTGAAATAGACGATGTAGATTTAAATGATGAAGTAATATTATTTGGATATAGTCATAAAAACGATCCACAAATTGAAGAATTAGCAGAGCTAATAGGGACAATTAATTATGAGATTTTATGTATGATTAGTATGAGGGTTCCAAGGATATATATTTAATATAATGGATATATTATACTACTACTAGAAATTAAATAATTATTCTAATATTTTAGCGAGTTAATTAGTTGACATGACTCCAATAATCACGATATAATTACATATATATATGCTATTTTTCTTATGCCTTAGCTTTTAATTAGGAACAGGGGGTGGAAATTTATGATTGAAGTCGACCAAAGTACCGCCTTAGGATTGAGCGGGGATCCAAATTCTATGATGGAATGCGTGAAGCTTTATTTTAAAGATCAGTGGGTCAAGGACATCTATGAAAATCTCAAAAATGGATACAGTGAAATGAGTCAAATAAATCTTACCCTTGCAGAAATTGGACTAGAGCCTGATATGACAGATTTACATTAGTATGAAATTCGTTTAACCGGACGTGATCATACGTGATGGTCAAAAGGGGAGACGTGTTCTATGCTGATTTGAGTCCAGTTATCGGTTCAGAACAAGGGGGAGTAAGACCAGTTCTAGTAGTCCAAAATGATATAGGGAATAAGTACAGTCCAACTGTTATTATAGCTGCAATTACATCCCAAATAAACAAGGCTAAATTACCTACACATGTGGAAATAACAGGACAAGAATATGGTTTGCCAAAGGATTCAGTAATACTTTTGGAGCAAATCAGGACTATAGATAAAAAAAGGCTGAGAGAAAAAATAGGGAGATTTGATGAAGAGATGATGAGATACGTTGATGATGCACTAAGAGTAAGCGTGGGTCTTGTGTCTCTTAAGTAACAAAATAATACATATTAAAAAAGTATCTACTTAGGTAGATACTTTTTATATTTTTTGATTTGATATCGATGTGACGATAAATTAGTTTGTAATAATGCCAATTTTCCAGTATACTTATTAAGAGAATATAATTAGAAATTGGAGGTTATTATGAAGAAAAAGATAAAAAAATCAGAAGTCATTATGAGTGGAGCTTTAGTATTATTTGGTGCAGCAGCCACTTTTTCTGAGCCAGGTTCAGTAGATGATCCTTTAGTTACTTTAAGTTATGTTAATTATAAAATCGATCAAGTGAAAGAATACATAGATATTAAAATTTCTAATAACAGTGGTAGTTCAAATGAATTGGTAGTTGTGGAACTTCCAGAAGGTAAGTCCCTTATAGGTAAATCAGGAACTGAGATCATATTACGAGGTGGAAAATCAACAGCCTATGGAGTTGCAGTAGACAAAGGTTTAACCGACATAACTGATGGAAAAGATATAGATGATGAAGTAAATTACTTACCTGCAAATCATCTTTTGATCATACCTAGAGATGATGGTAGAGGTGCCTATGCAGTTACTGATTCTATTTTTTTAGTAAGAGGAGATTATGAAATCAGATAAATGATATACATATTCTAGGAAGGAGGATTGGATAATGAAGGTACTTCATTTAATAAGTGGAGGAGACACTGGCGGAGCTAAGACCCATATTATTTCTTTGATGAAAGGTTTAAATAATCTGATAGATGCAAAGATCATATGTTTTATAGAAGATACATTCTATACAGAGGTCAAAGATGCAAATATAGATATTGAAGTTTTTGAGCAAAAAGGCAGATTGGATCTGTCTGTTATTGCAAGATTAGAAGAAGAAATAAATAACAATAATTATGATATCATACATTGTCATGGTGCTAGGGCTAATTTTGTAGCTATGTTTTTAAAGAGAAAGGTAAAAAAGCCATTTATTACAACGATACATAGTGATTATGAGTTGGATTTTAAAGATAATTTTTATAAAAGGCTAATATTCACAAATCTAAACAAAATTGCATTAAATAAATTTGACTACTATATTGCTATATCAGATTCTTTTAAAGACATGCTTGTAGATAGAGGATTTAAATCAGAAGCAATCTATACTGCTTACAATGGTATAGATTTAGATGATGAGGTCACATATATTTCAAAGGATGATTTCTTAAAGAGACACAATATAGATGCAAGAGATAAGACCATAGTTGGAATTATAGCTAGGTTGGATCTAGTAAAGGATCATGAAACATTTATAAAAGCCGCAGATATAGTCCTTAAGGAAAGAAAAGATGTAGTTTTTTTAATAGCAGGAGATGGCAATGATAAGAAAAGACTAAATTCTATAGTGGAGGAACTAGGAATAGGAGAATATATCCATTTTCTTGGATATGTTAAGGACCCCTATTCGTTTTTTAATGCAATAGATATCAATGTCCTTACATCCATAAGCGAAAGCTTTCCTTATGTAATTTTAGAGGGAGCAAGAATGAACAAAACCATCATATCAACGAAAGTTGGTGGGGTTGGTATGCTTATAAAAGATGATTATAATGGATATATCATTGATATTGGCGATAGCCAATCATTGGCGGAAAAAATAAGTAATTTACTGGATGATAAAGAAAAGATAAAAATTATGGGAGAAAATCTTTTCAAAGACGTAAAAGAAAACTTTTCTTCAGAACCAATGGCTAAACGACATATTGAAATATACAAAGAAATTTTAAATAGTGTGGAGGGAAAATAATGAAAATTATCAATGAAAAAGGAAAATTATTTGGATTAATAAATATTATTGACTTAGCGGTTGTGCTGATTTTAGGATTATTGGTGGTTGGTGGCGCAATGAGGATGAAGTCAAGACCAATAATAGTAAGTGAACCATCTAAAGCTCATATTACATATGAAGTATCAGATGTAAGAATGGTTTCAGTAGATAATATTAATGTAGGAGATCCACTGTACCATTATGATAAAGGTGATTTTGTAGGAACGATTATTGAAAAGGAAGTTGAACCATATACTGAACCACTAGAAAGAGATGGAGAGTGGATAAACGCAGAGGTTCCAGGAAAGTACATTGTTACTTTTGTAGTAGAAGCAGATGTTAAAGATAATCCAGATGTAATAGTTGTAGGTGGAGAACAAACAAGAGTAGGTATTCAATATAGAATGAAAAATAAAAATATAGCATTTTTTGGAACTGCACTTGGAATGGAAGTATTGGACTAAGCTAGGAGTGATTTTATGTATAATAGCTTCATTGTAAGAATATTTGTTGGAGCTTATGATGCATTTACTTTAGCTTACCAGGGAAGTATCTTAAAAAGAATAGTAGATGTTTTCAAAAGATGTATCTTGTATCTAACAAATGGTTCGATTTTTATAAGTATATTTACAAAGGGTTTCAATGTTATTGAAAGAAGTTTATTTTATAGATTAGTTTCCAGTATATTAGATCTTGGAACAAATATATTTAGAAAACTAAATAATTTTATTAAAAAAATTGGAGAAGAAAGTATCGTCTACAATAGTTTTAGTAAACTATTTGGCACCAATTTAGCATTAGTAAGATCCTTGGCAGTTTTTGTCTTGTTTTTTGCCATAGGAATTATCTTGAACAACTTAATCAAAGGTGCATTTTCAGGTAGATCCTATATCGTTTCATTTGTTTTAATAATTGGAACTACGATGGTGATAACCTTAGGAGATGGCTTAGAGAAATTATTAAACAATTCCTTTGTATATGGATTTATCATGGATCTATTTACTATTGATGAGGAAGGAGGGGATCAGTGGTGGTAGAACAATTAAGACGCAAAGAACTAATCATCCCCATATTATTAGGCATTTTGTTTTCGGTACTATACCCTATCCTACCTTTTAAGTATTTTGGTGCAGCATTTCTAGGGATTATAGGAGTTGTATTAGTTTTATATGATGTAAAAATAGGACTTATGGCTGGAGTGTTTTTATTGCCATTTCTGCCAGATATGCTGAATTTACTATTTATGTTTTTCTTACTGGCAGTATTTGTTTTTAACAATATAGTTAAAGATGTAAACCCGTTAACTAAGGGTAAGATAGATATGCCAGTAATATTGTATCTTATAATTATTACTTTATCTACCATTACATCCATAAGTCCCACAGACAGTCTTAGGGATTTGGCATTACACATGGGTGGATTGAGTTTCTTATTTGTCATGGTTAATACTGTAAAAAACAAAAAAGATTTCAATATTATAGTAACTGTATTGGTTTTCACTGCAACTCTTGTTGCGCTATATGGTTTATACCAATATGTAGTAGGCGTGGAGATTGAAGCAGCTTGGGTGGATTTAGAGAATAACCCAGGTATGAGAACTAGGGTGTATTCAGTATTTAACAATCCTAATATCCTAGCAGAATATTTGGTAATGATTATACCATTGTCAGTGTCACTGTTTTGGTTTAGTAAGAAATTAAGCAAGAAGATTATATTCTTAGGTGTTACTTTAATAATGGTATTAGCCCTTGTTTTGACACAATCCCGGGGAGGATGGCTTGGGTTTGCTTTTTCAGCTTTAGTATTTATTGTACTGGTAGAAAAAAGACTATTATTAACATTGATTCCTATAAGTGTCAGTGGGATATTTCTATTACCAGACTCCATTATGAATAGGATATTGAGTATTGGAAACTTAGCAGACTCATCAAATGCTTATAGAATAACCATGTGGGAAATTACTATGGATATAATTAGAGATCATTGGGTAGCGGGAGTAGGATTTGGGCATTTACCATTTAAACAAACCTTTGAAACATATATAAGAACAATGCCTACATTCCACGCACACAATACCTATTTGCAACAAGCTGCGGAAATGGGTATACCAGGGCTTGTAGCATTTCTATTATTTTTATTTGTATTATTTAAATACGGTATTAAAACCCTTGTAAAACAAGATGATAAATATATAAGAGTGATGGCAGCAGGTGTATTAGCAGGATTGGGAGGAGTTTTATTCCACGGTTTAGTTGAGAATGTCCTATATTTACCTAGAATTATCATCACTTTTTGGATAATGGTCTCATTAATCTTAACTTTGTTTAGGATAAGGAGTAAGGAAAACGAGATTTCTTAAAGAGGAGAATTACTATGAGTTCAGCTAAATCAATACTGATATCTGGATATTATGGCTTTGATAATAGTGGAGATGATGCTATTTTAAAAGCCATAATAAAGGATGTAAGAAGTTTAGATAATAAACTAAATATAGTTGTGCTATCAAATGATCCACAAAAAACAAATGATATGTATGATGTTGAGGCAGTAAATAGGTTTAAAATTATGGAAGTAATAAAAGCAATAAAAAACACTTCTCTACTAATAAGTGGTGGTGGAAGTTTACTACAAGATGTGACCAGTACCAGGTCCCTCTTATATTATCTTGCTGTGATGGCAGTAGCCAAATGTTTAGGAAAACCTATTATGGTGTATGCAAATGGAATAGGACCTATTAATAGAAAAATAAACAGAAATCTAGCAAAAATGATTTTGAATAAGGTTGATTTAATTACATTAAGAGATGAAGATTCTAAAGAATATATATCACAAATGGGAATTAATAATAAGAACATAGTAGTAACAGCAGATCCAGTATTTACTCTAGAAGCATCAGATCATAAACATATAGAGGAAATATTTCTTAAAGAAGGAATACCAAGTAATAAAAAATTTATAGGAGTATCTATTAGAAAATGGAAATCTGCACATAATCTTGTAGAAGTAGTTTCTAAGACCATAGATTACATAATAGAGAAATATGATGTAAATGTGATATTGATACCTATGCATTATCCTGAAGACTTAGAAATCAGTCTGGAAGTTTTAGAAAATGTAAAAGCCGACAACTGTTATGCGCTTAAGGAAAAATATAATGTGGAAGAGGTTATGGGGGTTATCCATCGATTGGATTTGATAGTAGCTATGAGACTTCATTCCCTAATATATGCAGCGGGTCAAGAGGTACCAATGGTTGGACTAGTCTATGATCCAAAGGTAGAAGGAATACTTAAGTCCTTAGATATGGATTATATGTCCAATGTAGATGATTTAAACTTTGAAGAATTAATTGGAAATATAGATATAGTTTGGAACAATAAAGATCAACTGAAAAATAGTCTTAAATTCCAAGATATAGAGTTAAAGAAAAAGGCAATTTCCAATGTTACCATGGCATTGGAATTATTGGAAGCAGGTGAATAGATGGAGAAGATCAGCATATTTGGAGTAGATATATATAATACAACTCTTAAGGATACAGTAGAACTGTTAGCAGAACATCTTAAGGGAGATAAATTAATGAAGATATATACTCCTAATACAGAAATTGTAATGGCTGCTAAGGATGATAAGGATTTAAGGGAACTATTGAATCGTGGGGACCTAGTAATAGCTGATGGTATAGGATTAATTTATGGGTCCAAAATTCAAGGAAAGCCCCTGAAGGAAAGGGTAACTGGATCGGATACTTCTATGAAGCTATTGGAAATTGCCAATGATAATGGATATAGCCTTTATCTATTAGGTGGTAAAGATGGGGTAGCTAAACAAGCAACAGAAAATATCAGTGAAAAATATCCAGGTATAAAAATTGCGGGCTATCATCATGGTTTTTTCAAAGGTAGTCATCTAGGTATTAAGGATTCAGATGAAGAACAACAAATAGTAGAAGATATAAATGAGAAAAACCCAGATATTATATTTGTAGGGCTTGGTTTCCCAAAACAAGAGATGTGGATCGATAGCAATGCAGATAGATTAAATGCCAAAGTTATTATAGGGAATGGTGGAGTAATGGACATTCTTGCTGGAAACGTCAAGAGAGCACCAGAAATATATCAAAAACTTGGCCTTGAATGGTTATATAGATTGATGCAAAATCCATCAAGAATAAAAAGACAGCTGGTACTACCAAAGTTTATGTTAACAGTAATATTTAATAAAAATGTAGTGAAGTAGATTTTCAACTTAGAGTTTAATATGTCATTCCGAGACACTGTCGAGGAATCTTATATTATCAAATAGTCTCTGATTTATTCGGAGGCTTTTTTTATGCTCAAATGGATTTATTCTCATATTCTGTCCTCCTTAAGAATATTAATATATTGATATGATAAATGGAGGTAACTAACAGTTACAAATAATCTATAAATATTTATAAAATACTATAAAATTTTATAGATTAGAAAAATGTTGACAGCCTCCCATGTTCGTAAAGAGCATGGAGTGATAGTT
>JAAYGX010000048.1 GCA_012735585.1 Tissierella sp. | reverse complement strand
GGTGGTAAGTCGTATCCTGCAACGGGGTCAACAGGAGATGGATATGATTTTGCAAAAAAACTTGGGCATACTATTGTCCCTTTAAAACCTTCTTTAGTTCCAATTGTAATTGACTGTGATTGGATAAATGACTTACAAGGATTGTCATTGAAAAATGTAAACTTAAAGACTTTTAAAGGTAATAAAATGATTCATGAGGAATTTGGAGAGATGATATTTACCCATTATGGAATATCTGGTCCTATAGTCTTAACTACTAGTAATTACATAAATAAATATGAAAATGAAAATATTAATTTTAAGATAGATTTTAAACCAGCTTTAGATTATAAAAAATTAGATGATAGAATTTTAAGAGATTTTGAATTATATAAGAACAAGCAGATTAAAAATTCTTTAGATGATTTGTTACCTCAAAGGATAATACCTTGGATTATTGAATTATCTCATATAAACCCTGAGCAGGTAGTTAATCAATTGACTAAAGAAGAAAGATATCATTTAATTGATACAATAAAGAACTTTCCACTAAATTTTAAATCTTTTAGATCTATTGAGGAGGCGATTGTTACCTCTGGAGGTGTATCAACAAAAGAGATTAATCCTTCTACAATGGAGTCAAAGATTATGCCTAATCTATATTTTGCTGGTGAAGTAATTGATGTGGATGCTTTAACAGGAGGATTTAATTTACAAATTGCTTATTCCACTGGTTTTTTAGCAGGTATGAGTATATAAAATGTAATTTTAACGACTTCATAATGACTGAAATCACTTGTATAGTAATGATTTTTAATATATAATTATTAAGGGAGTATTTCATGGAAGTAGCACCGCTTTGTGGTGATTATTATTTTATTAGGGGGAATTGAATGAATAATAGAAATTATTCAATTGCAATTGATGGCCCATCTGCTTCTGGAAAAAGTACAATTGCTAAAAAAGTATCACAAAGATTGAATATCGAATATATAGATACAGGTGCCATGTATAGGGCTATAACATATAAGGTTTTAAGCAACAATATTGATCCCTTAGATGTTCAAAGTGTTACTGATTTGCTTAAAACTACAGAAATTGATTTTATTGATAATAGTATTTATTTAGATGGTACTATTGTCGACAATGAAATTAGAGAAAATGTAGTAAGTAATAATGTATCATATATAGCAAAGATAAAAGAAGTTCGGGATAAATTAGTAAAACTTCAACAGTTTATGAGCAGGACTAAAAGTATAATAATGGATGGCAGAGATATTGGAACGGTAGTTTTACCGAATGCCGATTATAAATTTTTTGTTACTGCCTCTGTTAAGGAAAGAGCAAATAGAAGATATCAAGAGCTTTTAGATAGAGGTGAAAAACTAATTAGCTTGGATAGCATTATCGCTGATATTATTAGAAGAGATGAAATTGATAGTAATCGTGAAATCGGACCTCTTAGACAATCAGAAGACTCGTATGTATTAGATACAACTAGTAAATCCATAGAAGAGTCTGTAAATTATATAATTACAATTGTCACTGGAGGTAATTAGAATGTTTTATAGTGTTGTAAGGACAATAGCCAAATTTATATTAATTCCATTTTATAGGATTAAAGTATATGGTAGAGAAAACATTCCCTTAGATGGAAGACTGGTTGTCTGCTCAAATCATGCTAGTAACTGGGATCCTATCTTTATTTCAATAGCATTTCCTAGGCAGATATCTTGGATGGGTAAAAAAGAATTGTTTAAAAATGATGTAATTGCATATTTATTAAAAAAACTAACTGTTTTCCCAGTAGATAGGGATGGTAGCGATGTAGGAGCTATAAAAAATGCTTTAAAAGTACTTAAGGCTGAAAATACTCTTGGATTATTCCCGGAAGGAACTAGGGTAAAATCTATGGATTTAAATAATGCAAAATCTGGTGTTGCATTGCTAGGATATAAATCCAAAGCACCAATATTGCCTATATTTATAGAAAGTAACTATAAGATGTTTAATAGAGTTAATTTATATATTGGTAAACCTGTAGATTTACATGAAATGATAGAAGGAAGACCAAGTCCGGATGATTATCTGGATTTAAGTAAAAAAATTCTTTATAAAATATATGATTTAAAAAGTATGGGAGAAGATTCATGAAAATAATTATTGCTGATCATTCAGGATTTTGTTTTGGAGTAAAACGAGCAGTAGATATGACAATTTCTGAACTGGATGCGGACTCAAATAAATTATACTCTTATGGTCCATTGATCCATAATCCTCAAGCGGTTAAGAGATTAGAGAGCAGGGGCCTAACCACTTTAAATGACTATAGCTCACTTAAAAGTGGAAAGATTATTATAAGATCCCATGGTGTGCCAAAGTCTAAAGAAGAGGAAATGGCATCAAAGGGATTAGAAGTGATTGACTCAACCTGTCCATATGTTAAAGCCGTACATAAAAGGGTTGAAGATTATAGCCTAAAAGGATACAATATTGTTATTATTGGTGATAATAAGCATCCCGAGGTAGTAGGTATTCAAGGTTATTCTCAAGGTGACGTTCATACTGTAAACAGTATTGAAGATGTCATTGCTTTACCAAATATGGATAAAATATGTGTAGTATCACAAACTACTAACACTAAGGAAAAGTTTGACACTTTATCCGAGGCCATTAAAGAAAAGGGTGAAGTGGTAGAAATATTCAATACCATTTGCAAGGCAACTAAAAATAGACAAGATGCTACTAAAGAAGTTGCACAAATGGCAGATGTGATGATTATTATTGGAGGTTATACAAGCTCCAATACAAAGAAACTTGTTGAAATTAGCAAAAAGTATTGTAATAATATATATCATATTGAATCAATAAAAGATTTATCTTTACAAGAACTATCAAAATTTAATACAATAGGAATAACAGCAGGTGCATCTACACCTGATTGGATAATTAAGGAGGCTGTTGAAGCAATGGACAAAATCAATAATAATGAAATTAATAATGAAATGATGGAGGCAATAGAAAATACATTTACGAGAATCCATCGTGGGGATGTAATTAAAGGAGAAGTAATATTTGTGACAAACAACGAAGTCATGGTTAATATTAATTATAAATCTGACGGCATTATTACTAGGGACGAACTATCAAATGACCCGAATGTAAACCCTAAAGACCTTTATAAAGAAGGCGATGAAATATATGTATATGTAGTTAAGAATGACGATGGTGAAGGTAATGTAGTTTTGTCAGCTAAAAGAGTAGAAGATATTAAAAGCTGGGATGAACTAGAAGAAAGCTTTAATAATAAGGAATTAGTAGAAGCTAAGGTTGATAGAGTAGTTAAAGGTGGTTTAATTGCATTAGTTAAAGGTGTTAATGGGTTTATTCCCGCTTCACATGTTTCAGCTAAATTCGTATCAGATTTAGAAACTTTTAAAGGAGAAACTTTAGAAGTTGAGATAATCGATTTTGATAAAGAGAAAAGAAGATTAGTTCTATCAAGAAAAGAAATTGAAAAAGGAGAACTAAAAGTTAAAAGGGATGCTTTATGGGCAAATCTTGAAGAAAACAAAATTATTCAAGGAACTGTACAAAGACTTACAGACTTTGGTGCTTTTGTTGATTTGGGTGGAGTAGATGGTTTAATTCATATATCAGACTTGTCATGGCACAGAGTGAAGCATCCATCTGAAGTAGTTAAGGCTGGGGACAAAGTAGAAGTACAAGTTTTATCCTTTGATAAAGAAAAGAACAGGATTTCACTTGGTTTAAAACAAACTATTGAGGAACCATGGGTTGCCTTTACAAATACTGTGAATATAGGTGATGTTGTAGAAGGTAAAATCGTAAATCTACTTGATTTTGGTGCCTTTGTAAGACTTAACAATGGTGTTGATGGGCTACTTCATGTTTCTCAAATATCAAAGGAACATGTGGCTAAACCGTCAGATGTATTAACTGTGGGCCAAAGTGTAGAAGTAAAAGTTATCGATATTAATAATGAGGATAGAAAAATTAGTTTAAGCATTAAAGAAATCAATGAAGATAGCAATGCTCAAGAAGATACAAAAGAAGAAGTTAAAGAAGAAGCAATACTAAATGAAGATAGCGATCCTACTATAGGTGAAATTATTAATAGTAAGTAATTAGATAGATGAAATAAAGTACTATGGTTATTCTACAATGACTTTAGTACTTTAATTTTATATATAAGTAAAATTAAAGGTAAGGAGGATTGAGGTATTTTGTCAAATTTAGAATTACTAAAATTATTATCTAATCACAATGGTATATCTGGTTTTGAATCCACACTTAACGAAATAATCATTCCATATTTTGAAAAATATGCTGACAAGGTTACCATTGATAAGCTGGGAAATATCATAGCCCTTAAGAAGGGAAGTTCATCAGGTGAAAGTCCTAAAATAATGATCGCTGCTCATATGGATGAAATTGGTCTTATGGTCAATGATATTGAGGAAAATGGATTTTTAAGATTTACTAGTGTAGGTGGTATTGATCCTAGAACTATCTTAGGTCAAGAGGTAATTGTTCATGGTAAAGAGGACCTTTTTGGAGTAATAGGTGCTAAGCCACCCCATTTACAAGATGCTAATGAACAGAATAAAGCCATAAAAATGAAAGATATGACGATTGATATAGGATTGGATTGTGCCAAAGTTAAAGAATTGGTAAAAATAGGTGACTCTATTACCATCAATAGATCTTTAATAGAATTAAAAAATAATAGGGTAGCAGGTAAAGCTTTAGATGACAGAGCTGGGGTAGTTGCTATGTTTGAGTGTCTTAAGGAACTAAGTAATTTAAATCATGAAGCTGATATATACTTTGTAGCTACAGTTCAAGAGGAAGTAAGTATGGCTGGAGCTATAACTTCTACTTATAGAATCAATCCTGATATTGGAATTGCTGTAGATGTGGGATTTGGGACAACACCAGAATTAGATAAAGCAGACTCCTTGGACTTAGGTAAAGGGCCTGGAATCACTTTAGGAGGAAATATCCACCCTGGGCTTAGAAAGAAGCTGGTGTCTACTGCCAATGAATATAATATACCTCACCAAATGGAAATAACAGTTGGACCAACAGGTACCGATGCTCGAGCAATTCAAATCACTAGGGAGGGAATTCCAGCTTTAGTACTATCTATTCCTCTTAGATATATGCATACTTCTGTTGAACTAATTGATGTGGTAGATATCAAGCATACTGGTAAACTGTTGGCATTTTTTATAAAGGAAATATCCAATGAGAATTTGGAGGGATTATTATGCTATTAAAAACTCTGACGGAAAGCTTTGGTTTATCAGGTAATGAAAAAGAAGTAAGAGATATAATCATTGCTGAAATTAAGGATTATTGTACTACTATTAAAACTGATAGAATAGGAAACATCATCGCTTTTAAAGAAGGAAAGCCAAATTCGAAAAGGATCATGGTTACAGCTCATATGGACGAAGTTGGATTAATGGTTAAGGATATCGATTCATCTGGACTGATAAAATTTATACCTGTTGGGGGAATCGATAAAAGAATTTTAGTGTCAAAGACTGTTTTAATAGGTAATGATAAAATTCCTGGTGTCATTGGGGCAAAACCTATTCATCTTCAAAAAAGAAACGAATGGTCTAATGCTTTAAATATGAGTGATTTATATATAGATATTGGAGCAAAGTCTAAAGAAGATGCTGAAAAATACGTAAATATTGGTGATTATGTAGCTTTTGATAGTAAATATACTGAGTTTGGTGACAATCTTGTTAAAGCAAAAGCTTTAGATAATAGAGTAGGATGTGCTATCCTAATAGATTTAATCAAAAATATAGAAGATATTAGTTTCTATGGTGTATTTACAGTTATGGAAGAAGTTGGATTGGTAGGTGCGGGTCCTGCTGCTTATGAAGTGGATCCTGATATATCTATAATATTAGAGGGTACATTGTGTTACGACATACCTAAGTTAGACAGTCATATGATACCTACCTATATAGGTGGTGGACCTGCCATATCCTTAGTTGATAGGACTACTGTATATAATCATAAACTTAGGGATAGAGTTGTTCAAGTAGCCAAGAAAAATAATATACCACATCAATTCAGAAAGACTGCAATGGGTGGTAATGACTCAGGAAGGATTCATACTTCAAGAGATGGTTCTCTAACAACTACAATCTCTGTACCATGTCGTAATATACATTCTCCTGTTTCTGTTATGAGTTTGGAGGATTATAATAACACTTCAAAGCTAGTTAAAGCTTTATTATATGATTTTGATGAGGAGGGATACAATGAGTTTTAATAGTGAATTGTTAAATAAAATAGTTAAAGTATATGGTCCATCAAGTAATGAGGCTAAAATAAGAGAGTTTATTACTGAAGAAATAAAGGATTTTGTAGATGATATTAGAATTGATGCTTTAGGTAATCTTATTGCCCATAAGAAAGGTAATGGCAAAAGAGTTATGATTTCCGCGCACATGGATCAAATTGGTATGATGGCTATAGATATTGATGATAATGGATTTATTAGATTTACTAATATTGGTGGTATATCTCCTGTATATTCATATGGTCAAAAGGTAGTATTTGAGAATGGAACCATAGGTGCTATATTTTGTGAACCTGTAGATGATTTGACTAAAGTTAAACTAGATAAAATGTATATAGATATTGGTGCTTTTTCTAAGGAAGAAGCTGAAGCTAAAGTAAAAATTGGAGATATCTGTATATATCAATCTGAATTTGTAGAGAATGAAAATGTTGTATTTACTCCGTATTTAGATGATAGGGTTGGCTGTTTTATAGCTATAGAAGCTTTAAAGACCATAAAAGAACCTGTAAATGACCTATATTTTGTATTTTCGGTTCAAGAAGAAGTAGGGCTTAGGGGTGCAAAGACTGCTGCTTTCTCAGTAGATCCAGAAATAGGGATCTCTTTAGATGTTACGGCTCATGGTGACACTCCCAAAGCCAAAAGATTTGCTATAGGACTTAATAAGGGAGCTGCTATAAAAGTTAAGGATAATTCCATCATAGTACATCCATATATTCGTGAAACTCTTGTTAAATTGGCAAAGGATAAGGGTATACCATATCAAATGGAAGTTTTAGAATTTGGTGGCACTGATTCTGGTGCTATACACTTAAATAAAGAAGGCGTTCCATCCGGTGTAATATCTATTCCTACAAGATATGTTCATTCTACTGTAGAAATGGCATCGAAAAATGATATAAACAACTGCACAAAGCTATTAATTGAATTCCTTAATACAGAATTTGAAATTTAGTTAATAAAACCTATAACTTATCATTGTCTCATGATGAGCAAGAGAAGAAATTGTAATAAAGCTTCAGGATAAACTAAAATATGACATTATTAAAACTAGGGTTATAATCAAACCCTAGTTTTTGTTGAATTATAGAATTATTTGTATGAAAAAACTTTTGAAAATTTGAAGGAATTTCCTCTTTATTTAACGAAATAATGATAGTATAAGTTTAAAGGGGGAGTGGCTTTGTTAGATTTTACTTATGAATATTCAATATCTGAAGTATCTGAAATAACTGGATATGCTCCTCATGTTCTTAGGTATTACGAAAAAGAATTTGAAATTGATGTGCCAAGAAAAGACTCTAACCATAGGTACTATACTTATAAGGAAATTGAATTGATTCAGTATATCAAGGATCTCCAGGACAAAGGATTTGGTAATAAACAGATTAAATTAATAATTAACTCACCACAAACAGTTTTTTCTCAAGAAGAGACTGACCTTGACATAATTAGAGATGATATTACTATGGTGGACCCAAATGATATTGCAATCCAGATATCTTCAATTATAGAGAATCAATTCTTTAAAAAATTAACCGATTACTTAGAAGAAAATCAACATAATACCGTTGATTTGGTAGAAACCTTAAAAGATGAGATTGTTGCACTACGACAAGAAATTAATTCTAAAGAACATGATGTGCTTATCTGTGAAAATGCTAAACTAAGAATGAAAGTTAAAGAGAAGGTTTATGAGAATGTAAAATTAAAAGATGAAATATTGAGAATGAAAAATGAAAATCAGGGTTTTTTAAAAAGAATTTTTAAAAAGAATAATAATTGATTAATAATCTATGAAGAGTAGCTTAATTGCTGCTCTTTTGTATTTTCTATGATATAATATAATTTATATAAAATTTTATTTTCGAAGAATTTTTGTTATAATTGATATATGAATTAGAAAGCGGGGTCTTATATAGATGAAAAAGTATTTAATTAGAACCTTTGGATGTCAAATGAATGAGCATGACTCAGAGAAAATATCTTGGGTTTTAGAAGGAATGAATTATGAAAGTACTGATATTTCAGAAGAAGCTGATTTAATTATATTTAATACTTGTGCAGTTAGAAAGACTGCGGAGGAGAAGGTTTACGGTCAAATAGGAGAATTAAAAAGACTTAAAAGAGAAAATTCAAATCTAGTAATAGCTATATGTGGCTGTATGATGCAGAGAGAAGAAGTTTTAGAAATTGTAACTACAAAACATAGACATGTAGATATTATCTTTGGAACTAACAATATTCACAAACTTCCGCAACTGATAAACAATTATGAGAAAACTGGAAAGACTGTCATTGACATAGTTGAAGAAAATAGAGAAATTGATGAGAATATCGAGGCAAATCGTAAATATAGCTTTAAATCTTATGTAAATATTATGTATGGTTGCAATAATTTCTGTACTTATTGTATAGTTCCTTATACCCGTGGAAGAGAAAGAAGTAGAGAGCCAGAGAATATTTTAGAAGAAATAAAAAAATTAGCTGAAACTGGTTGCAAAGAAATAACTCTTCTAGGTCAAAATGTAAACTCTTATGGTAAGACTTTAGAAAGGGACTATTCTTTTGCAGACTTAATTAAGGATATAGATAAAATTGATGGTATTGAGAGAATTAGATTTATGACATCACACCCTAAGGATATATCTGATGAATTAATAAACCTTTATGCTAATATGGACAAACTGTGTGATCATTTACATCTTCCTGTACAATCAGGTAGCAATAGAATGCTAAAATTAATGAATAGAAAATATACGAAAGAAGATTATCTAAAAATAATAGATAAAGTTAAGTCAATCAATCCAAATATCAGTATTACTACTGATATTATTATTGGATTCCCAGGAGAGACTGAAGAAGACTTTAATGAGACTTTAGAACTTGTGAAAGAGGTTGGTTTTGATTCTGCATATACCTTCCTTTATTCCATTAGAGAAGGTACGCCGGCTGCTAGTATGGAGGAACAAGTAGACAATAAAGTAAAAAATGAAAGATTCCAAAGATTAATGGATGTGCTGCATCCCTTTGGATTAGAATTTAATGAGAAATTATTAAATAAAACAGTTAAAGTTTTAGTAGAAGAAGTTAGTAAGAATAATGAAAAGATATTAAGTGGTAGAACTGATAGTGGTAAGTTAGTTCACTTTGAAGCTGATGAAAGCTTAATAGGAGAATTAGTCGATGTAAAGATTAATAGCGTTAAAACATTTACACTGGAAGGTGTTTTAGTTTGAACAATGTAAATGGAGGTCTGGATTTGAACAAATTAACTCCGATGATGCAACAATATATGACAATAAAAAATCAACATAAAGACTCATTGCTCTTCTTTAGATTAGGTGATTTTTATGAAATGTTCTTTGATGATGCGATTGTAGCTTCTAGGGAACTGGAGATTACTTTAACTCAAAGAGGAGCTGGTATGGAAGAAAAGATTCCTATGTGTGGTGTTCCACATCACGTAGCTGACGTATATATATCTAGGCTCGTGGCCAAGGGATATAAAGTGGCTGTATGTGAGCAAGTAGAGGATCCGGCCACGGCAAAGGGAATAGTAAAGAGGGATGTAATTAGGGTTGTTACGCCTGGTACAATTACCGACTCTAATGTTTTAGATGAAAAAAGAAATAACTATCTCGTATCAATATACTTAGACGACTTTGGTGTCGGAATTTCCTATGGTGATAATTCTACTGGCCAGATGTATACTACGGAATTTTCTAATAGCTTAGAAAGCAACTACAGATTTATAATAGATGAATTGGGAAAAATTTTGCCATCTGAAATTATATGTAATGAATTTTTTATGGATAATAAGAAATTTATAAATATTATCAAAAATAAAATTAATCCAGTATTTAATACTTATGGGAACCTTCAGGGAATTAAGGAAAGTAATAAAAACAAAATTCTTGAATTATTTCATGTTAAATCACTGGAAGAATTAAAAATTAAAGATAAAATGTACTCTCTTATTACAACATCAAAGTTGATAGAATACCTATATGCGACACAGAAAAATTCACTGGATCATGTTAATAATCTTATTTATTATGAGCCGAAGGATTATATGGTTATTGATATTAACACAAGAATTAATCTTGAAATCCATGAAACTATCATGTCTAGAAATAAAAAAGGGGCTCTTGTTCATACTATTGATAAAACATCAACAGCAATGGGTGGCAGGCTTCTCAAGAGTTGGCTCGAACAACCTTTGCTCAATATCAATAAAATTAATTATAGACTTGATATTGTAGATTACTTTTATAATAATATTATGTTTATGGATGATGTATCTATTAATCTAAACTCGATATATGATATTGAACGTTTATCTGGTAGAATTTCAAATGGGAATTGTAATGGTAGGGATTTAATATCATTAAAGAACTCTATATCTGTACTACCAAATTTAAAATTGCTTCTTAAAAATGCGTCTAATAATAGTTTAAAAGAGCTTGGCAATAGGATGGATCCATTGGAGGATATTTATAATTTAATTGAAGAATCAATTGAAGATAACCCTCCCATAACTATTAAAGATGGCGGCCTAATCAAACTAGGGTACAATCAAGAGCTAGATGAAGTTAGAGAAGGTAGTGTAAAGGGAAAGGAATGGTTAGCATCCTTAGAAGTCAAAGAAAGGGAAAAGACAGGGATTAAAAACCTTAGAATAGGCTTTAATAAGGTGGCTGGATATTATTTTGAGGTAACTAAATCCAATATTCCTCTTGTTCCAGATTATTTCATAAGAAAACAAACCCTTACAAATTCTGAGAGGTATTTTACTGAAGAGTTAAAATCAATGGAATTAAAAATACTAGGATCTGAAGAGAAATCTCTCCAAATGGAGTACGAATTATTCCAATTAGTAAGAGATAGAATAAAAGCTGAAATAAATAGGATTCAAAATACTAGTAAACTAATATCAACTATTGATGTTTTAGTATCATTTGCAAATATTGCTAAAAGCAATAATTATGTAAAACCAAAATTAAATAACAAAGGTTATATTGAAATTGTAGGTGGTAGACACCCGGTAGTTGAAAATACTATTGAGAATAATCTATTTATATCTAATGATACAAAAATGGACTTAAATAAAAACATGATTCATATTATAACCGGTCCAAATATGGCAGGTAAATCAACCTACATGAGGCAAGTTGCTATAATCAATTTATTGGCTCAAATAGGATCTTTTGTTCCCGCAGATATGGCTGATATTTCAATTGTTGATAGAATATTTACAAGAATTGGGGCAGCGGATAATCTATCAGAAGGTGAAAGTACCTTTATGGTAGAGATGAATGAGGTTTCAAATATTATTAGGGATGCAACAAGTAACAGCCTCATAATTTTGGATGAAGTGGGTAGAGGGACAAGCACTTATGACGGATTAAGTATAGCTTGGGCTATAGTTGAATATATTGCTTCTAATATCAAGGCTAAAACCTTATTTGCAACTCATTACCATGAATTAACTCAATTGGAAGAAAAAATTGATACTATACAAAACATGACCATAGTAGCAGAAGAAAAAGGCAGAGACATAGTATTTTTAAGGAAAATTGTAGAAGGTAGCACTAATAAGTCCTATGGTATTCAGGTTGCTAGATTGGCAGGGATTAATAATGATATTATCAATAGAGCCAATGAAATACTATCAGTAATTGAAGGATCCCATGAAATAAATATTGATGGTATACCAAAAAGCAATAGTAAACAGATAGACTTATACGATTATAAAAAGGATTATTACATTGATAGGATACTAAATATAGATATAGATAGTTTGACGCCTATGGAATCCTTATCTATTCTAAATGATCTTATAAAAGATGCAAAGAATTTGAAGGAGAATTAAATATGGCTAAAATAGAAGTCTTAGATGATTTAACAATTCAAAAAATAGCAGCTGGTGAGGTTATTGAAAGACCCGCTTCTGTAGTTAAGGATATGGTAGAGAATTCTATAGATGCAAATGCTGACAGTATAACTATTGAAATAAAAAATGGTGGTAAGTCCTTTATTAGGATTACGGATAATGGAGATGGAATGGAAAGAATTGATCTATCAATCGCTTTTAAAAAACATTCTACTTCAAAGTTAAAGTCCATTGAGGATTTATTTAGTATAATGTCTCTAGGCTTTCGAGGAGAAGCTCTAT
The DNA here is from genome assembly GCA_012735585.1 of Tissierella sp. Classification (GTDB taxonomy): domain Bacteria; phylum Bacillota; class Clostridia; order Tissierellales; family Tissierellaceae; genus JAAYTL01. Next base: position 9,433 of record JAAYGX010000048.1, on the reverse strand, counting down.
CGAGTATTTCAAGCGTAGCTAAGGTAGAAGTCTTAACAAAGACGGAAAACTCTGATGGAGGCCTACAAGCCTTTGTGGAGGAGGGGGAAGTTACCTCCATGAATATAGTTGGTTCTCCAAAGGGAACCACTATGATAGTAAGGGATTTATTTTATAATCTTCCTGTCAGAAAGAATTTCTTAAAAAGTGATTTATCAGAAGGTAATCAAATCAGTGATATAGTAAATAAGCTGGCTCTTGGGAATCCTCATATTTCATTTAAATTTGTTAGGGATAATAAAACAATTTTACAAACTTCACAAAATAATAATCCATTAGATAGTATATATAATATTCTAGGTAGGGATACAGCCAAATCATTAATTCCTGTTGAATATGAGGATAATAGAATTAAATTAAAGGGCCATATATCTAATAGTAATTTATATAGAGGAAATAGAAATCACCAGTATCTTTATATAAATGGTAGGTATATAGTAAATTTTGCCATCTCAAAGATTATAGAAAATCATTATAAATCTTTAATACCTATTAATAAATTTCCTGTATATATACTGTACCTAGAAATAGATCCTTTGGAAATTGATGTTAATATACATCCTACAAAACAAGAAATAAAATTCTCTAATAATGATTTTGTATATGGTAAGATTAGCAATATAATTAAGGAAACACTTATGCCATCAATCCATGTGCCTAAGTTTATAATTGACAATAAAATTAAAGAGAAAGAGAAAGAAGTACCAAATTTATTTAATATTGATCAATCAAATGAATTACAGGATATAATTGTAAGGGATTTTACTGCGTCCAATACAAGTGATTCTGATTCTAATACTATTGAAGATGGTTTTTTCTTTGATTTGTCTAATGATATGATTGAGGATGAAGATATAAATGTAGAAATAGATTTTATTGTCGATGAGAATAAATTTAAAGATGAGTTTTCAACTAGTGACATAAAAGATGAAGTTAAGCCAAAAATTGTAGTTGAAGAACAAAAAATTGAAGATTTATTACTTGATATAAAACCTATAGGTAGAGTATTTAATACTTATATCATTGCAGAGAGTAAAGATGATGAAAAACTAATCTTTGTAGACCAACATGCTGCCCATGAACGAATTATGTATGAAAAATACAAAAGTGAATATGAAAATGAAAAAATTAATGTTCAAATGTTGATGTTCCCAGAAATTATTGAATTGACAGATGTTGAAATAAATAATTTTAGAGAAAATGTTACTGCTTTTAAGGATTTGGGATTTGATATAGATGAATTTGGACATAATAGTATTGCTTTAAGGGCAGTTCCTATGGTTTTTGGAACACCTAAGACTAAGAATTTATTTCTAGATGTACTAGATAATTTAGATTCAGGTATTAAAACTAATTATGATACTAAGATTGAAAAGATTATGAAAATTGCTTGTACAAATGCTATAAAAAGTGGGGACAATATAAAAGATATTGAAATAATAGCCTTAATTAAAGATTTAAAATCATGTGAGAATCCTTACACTTGCCCCCATGGTAGACCGACAATTATTGAGATGACAAAAAGGGATATTGAAAAACAGTTTTTAAGGATTATTTAAAAAGGATGATTAAATGAAAGAAAATCTATTCATACTAATAGGTCCCACGGCTATTGGTAAGACGGCATTATCCATTGATTTAGCCAGAAAATTTGGTGGGGAAATAATATCTGCTGACTCTATGCAAATATATAAATATATGAATATAGGAACTGCCAAGGTTACTAAGAACGAAATGGAAGGCGTTTCACATCATTTAATAGATATTGTCAATCCAGATGAAGAATATACCGTATCTAATTATCAAAGGGATGCAACAAAATTAATTGAAAATATAAATTCTAGGAATAAACTACCTATGGTAGTTGGAGGTACGGGGCTGTATATTAATTCTTTGGTTTACAATTTAAACTTTGCTAAAGTAGCTCCTGATGAAGATTATCGTCATGAATTAGAAGAGCTTGCCGAAAAATATGGTGATGTATTTATCCATGAGAGATTAGCGAAAATTGATATTAAAAGTAGTGCCAACATAAGTATTAATGATAGGAAAAGGATTATAAGAGCTCTAGAAATCTATAAAGTCACTGGAAAGACCATGAGTGAACATAATGAAAACTTCCGCAAAGAAGTTGATAAATATAATTTAGCTATGGTATGTTTAAATATGGACAGAAGTAAACTTTATGATAGAATAAATAGAAGAGTGGACATTATGATTGAAGAAGGCCTTGTTGATGAAGTTGAAAATATATTAGCCAAAGGATATCATAAAGATTTAGTTTCTCTTAAGGGTATTGGTTATAAAGAAATAATTATGTATTTAGAAGGTGATATTACCTTAGAAGATGCCATTGAAAAAATAAAACAAGGCAGTAGAAATTATGCTAAGAGACAATTAACTTGGTTTAGAAGGGATAAACGAATCAAGTGGGTTGATAAAGATGATTTTAAAGATTTCGACGAATTAAGTAAATATGTCTATGATTATGTTAGAATGTCATTAAATATTTAAAAAATAATTCCAATGGGAGGATCATCAATGAAAAATATTATTAATTTGCAAGATACATTTCTTAATAGGGCAAGAAAGGACAATATTATCATAACAGTATTTTTAGTTAATGGATATCAGATCAAAGGAACGGTTAAAGGATTTGATAATTATACTTTAGTTTTAGATAGTGATGGGAAACAACAACTTATTTACAAACATGCAATATCAACTATAGTTCCAGCAAAAACTATAGAGCTACATGACTGATTATTTGACTTAGGAAGGTAATAACATATAATGAGAAAACATACAGAAAATATATTATGTAAACAATTTGGTTTAGAAAAAGAAATTATTGATTATGTTACTAATAAAGAAAAATTAATACTAGATAAAAAAGATGAAATCGACAGAATTAGGGAATTCAATCAATATAAAGTACTTAGTGCAATGCAAGAAACTAGGCTTAGTTCCACTGATTTTAATTGGACTACTGGATATGGCTATGGTGATATAGGTAGAGAGAAGGTAGAAGAAATCTACTCACTAGTGTTTAATACAGAGGATGCATTGGTTAGGCCAACTATTGCGTCTGGAACACATGCTTTATCTCTAACCTTATCAGGTATATTAAGGCCTGGGGATGAGCTAATCTATATAACTGGGGCTCCGTATGATACACTACAACAGGTAATTGGATCAGAAGGAGATCTAGATGGAACTCTTATAGAGTATGGTATTAAGTATAATGAAGTACCGCTTTTAGGAAATAAGATTGATGTAAAGAATGTGTTGAAAGCCATTAATCAAGATACAAAGATGGTTGCTATTCAAAGATCTACTGGATACAGTGATAGAAGAGCTCTAACAATCGAAGAAATTGCTGAAGCTATATCAGCTATAAAGGAAGCTAATAGTGAAATAATAATTATGGTTGATAATTGTTATGGAGAATTTGTAGATTTTAGGGAACCAACTGATGTTGGTGCAGACATAATGGCCGGATCTTTGATTAAAAATCCAGGAGGAGGCATTGCACTTTCAGGTGGATATATCGTTGGTAAAAAGGATTTGGTTGAAAAAATAGCCAATAGAAGTACTGCTCCAGGGTTAGGGAAAGATACAGGGCTTACATTTGGCACTACAAGGGCTACTTTGCAAGGGCTGTTCTTAGCACCCCATATTGTTTCCGAGGCTGTTAAAGGTGCTTTATTAGTTGCTGCTGTCTATAAAAGTTTAGGCTTTGAAATAGTGCCTGAACTTGATGATAAAAGAAGTGATATTATTCAAGGAGTCAAACTATTAAACAAGGAAAGAGTATCTGAGTTTTGTAAAGGAATACAAGCAGCTTCGGCAGTTGATTCATATGTTATGCCTGAAGCTTGGGATATGCCTGGGTATGAAGATAAAGTAATAATGGCTGCAGTAGGTTTCATTGAAGGTTCATCTATAGAGTTAAGTGCAGACGGACCAATGCGTGAACCATATTATGCCTACTATCAAGGTGGGTTAACCTATGATCATTGTAAGCTAGGGATTTATAAATCATTAAATAATCTATATATAAAAAATTTAATAGAACTAAAGTAATCTTAAAATTTAACTGAAATAATAATAGGTTATATCAAAGACAAAAAGCTATGGATATGTAAAAAATACATTTCATAGCTTTTTATTTTAAAAAAACATTATATCTTTCTAAATAAACCTATTACCTTACCTAATATAACGATATCTAAAGCATAAATAGGGTCCATAAATTGATTTTCTGGTTGAAGTCTAATGCGATCTTTTTCTTTATAAAATCTTTTAACCGTTGCTTCATCATCTAATAGGGCAACTACAATATCTCCATTGTTAGCAGTTTTTTGCTCTTGAACTAAAACAAGATCTTCATCTAATATACCTGCATCAACCATACTTTCACCCTTAACTCTTAAAAAGAATACATCATGACCTTCGACAAACTCAACGGCAACAGGGAAGGTATCTTCTATATTTTCTACGGCTAAAATAGGAAGTCCGGCTGTAACTTGTCCAATGATAGGTATATCAACAGTTTTCTTTCTAGCTAATAAAAAATCATCTTCTTTATCTAAAATCTCTATTGCTCTTGGCTTTGTAGGGTCTTTTCTTATATAACCTTTAGCCTCAAGTTTTTCTAGATGACCATGTACAGTAGAAGTTGATTTTAAATTTACGCCTTTACAGATGTCTCTTACTGCAGGGGGATAACCTTGTCGCTGTATCTCACTTTTAATGTATAATAATATCTCTATTTGTTTTTGGGATAAATCTTCATACATAATTGACACCTCCTTAAGTTTTTATTATTTAGTAAGTAAAATAATTATATCATAAGAAAATAAAACAATCAAACAAAAGTTCTAAAATTATCCAAAAAAGTATTGACAAAGAACGAGCGTTTGATTAGAATATACTTAGAACGATTGTTCAGAACTATTGTGCGAGGTGTTCATATGAAAAGGTATAAGGTAGTAAACAAACAAAGGTTTTATTTATTTATTACATTCTTATTTATTATGATGTTTGCGGTTGTGCTTTTATTTACTAATTCAAAAAGAGTTCATAGTGAAATATTTAAAGAAGAATATCAAGAGATTAAAATTTTGCAAGGTGATACTTTGTGGAGTTTAGCATTGAAGAATATGCCTGATAAATACGATATAAGATACTTAGTATATAAACTTAAAGAGTTCAATAATTTAGATACAGCATATATATATCCTGGTGATACTATCAAAATTCCAATTTTAGAACAATAAATAAGGGCAGGTTACAACCTGCCTATAAGCTAAACTTATGGATAAAGCTAGAAGTAGAATTTATATTTATTATTAAGACGTATTCTTAATATTTTTCAAAATAACCAAATATAATGTATAAAGAACATTGCGGATAAATAATATTTACATGGCATGTCTTAAATGATATGATATAATATAGAATATAAGTCTTGTCACAATATAATGGTGATGGAGTTCACCAGAACTGCGTAATGCTAATGACTCCTACAGGCAATAATATAGTTATGCCTGTAGGAGTTTTTATTTTGTAAATATAGGAGGAATAAAAAAGATGGCAATGGGTTTAGCAATAATTTTATTACTAGGATTACCAGCAAGAAAACTATCGGAAAAACTGAAACTACCGGGATTATTAGGAATGCTTATATTGGGAGTGTTGATTGGGCCCTATGGACTTAATTTATTACAAAAAGATATGATGAATATATCAGCTGATTTAAGAAAGATTGCCTTAATTATTATTTTATTAAGGGCGGGGCTTGGAATTAATAAGGATGATTTAAGGAAAGTTGGTGGTCCTGCATTAAGATTAAGTTGTATCCCAGGTATAATAGAAGGGCTTTTAATAGCACTTGCTTCAATGAAGTTTTTAGGATTTACATTTATACAAGGAGGAATGTTGGGCTTTATAATTGCCGCAGTTTCTCCAGCAGTTGTAGTGCCTTCTATGTTAAAACTCATGGAAAATGGCCTAGGAAGTAAGAATGGAATACCCACATTAATATTAACTGGAGCTTCAATTGATGATGTGGTTGCAATAACCATATTTACTACCTTTTTAGGTTTGTATAGTGAATCACAAGTTAATTTAGGTATCCAACTATTAAATATTCCTATATCCATATTACTATGAATACTTTTTGGTATTGTTCTTGGCTTGTTTTTAATAAAAATATTTACCAAGTATAATATGGTAGGTATTAGAAAGGTATTATTACTATTGGGTATATCTATTTTACTTACAGAACTAGAAAATATATTAAAGACTAAAATTGAAATAGCGTCTCTATTAGGGGTTATGACCATAGGCTTTGTTATTGCAGAAAGGATTCCTAAAATAGGAAAAGAGATGTCATCAAGGCTAAATGAAATATGGATATTTTCAGAAATGTTTCTTTTTATCCTTGTAGGAGCCGAAGTAAATATTAATGTAGCTTTAAATGCGGGTAAAATAGGTGTAATTGTTTTAGTAATAGGAATTATAGGTAGAAGTATAGGAGTATTGATTTCATTAATTGGAACTGATTTAAATTTGAAGGAGAGATTATTTTGTATTATTTCTTATATACCCAAGGCTACAGTTCAGGCAGCCATTGGAGCAGTTCCTTTATCCTTAGGGGTTGAATCGGGGGATATTATATTAGCCATTGCAGTATTATCTATCTTAATTACAGCACCTTTAGGGGCCGTTGGAATTGATTATTTTGGGAAAAAACTATTGAAATAAAGGAAAAGTTTTATTTTTAAAATAAGTCAATACAATAAAGGGGTTAAGATAAAAGAGAATACTATTCTTTTAGGAAATTAAGAGCATCTACTTATATTGTAGGCGCTCTTTTTTAAAATAGTTCATAATATTGATTATTTCTAAAAATAAATTTTCTAAATATTGTTCTTTTTTCTATTTGCCAAAGGATTACTTTTTATTGCATCTCTTAATCTTTCATCATCTATATGAGTATATATCTGGGTAGTGGATACTGATTCATGACCTAAAATCTCTTGTAATGCTCTTATGTCAACATTCCCATACTTATACATTAGGGTAGCAGCCGTATGTCTTAACTTATGAGTAGAGTAGACACTTGTGTCTAATCCAATTTTCTTAAAATATCTTTCCACCATATGTTGTATAGCACGATTACTCATTCTATTTTTTCTTTTACTAATAAATAGGGCATCAGGATCATTTACATCAGTTGGTCTAATTGTTAAATAATCACTTATGACATCTTGGCAAGCATCGTTAAGGTAAATAGTTCTTTCTTTATTGCCTTTACCTATAACTGTTAGAGTATCATTGTTTTTTATCTTACTTATATTTATACTTGCAAGTTCAGAGAGGCGTAGGCCGCAGTTTAAAAATAACATTATAATAGCATAATCTCTTTTGCGATACTCCTCACTAGGGTTTTCTAAAATTGCATTTAAAAGCATCTCGGATTGATCCAAAGTAAGGTAGACTGGATACCTAGAATTGGTTTTCGGACCTTCTAAGGATTCAGCAGGGTTATTTTCTATTAAGGCAACTGTGGAATACAAGTATTTAAAAAAAGAACGCAAGGAGGATACTTTACGCGATTTTGCATGATTTCCATTTTGCAACTTTTTATCCGTAAAAGAAATAAAAGCATGAAGGTCTAGTATGGTAATTTTTTTCACCAAGTCCAAATCGATATCATGGATCTCGATTTCGTCAAAATCTGTATCAGATGAGACTAGTTTATATCTAACTTTAATAAATCGAAAAAAAGTATTTAAATCATAGTAATATTCTTTAACTGTATTAGGCGAAGTTCCTCTGATTGTTTCCATATAATTTAAGTAATCGTCAAGTATTAAAGGTGTATTATCCATAAAAATCCTCATTTCTATATATTTTTTATAGATTAGTCACAAAATAGATATTTTGTGACTAATAATTTATATTATTATCATATCATAAATTAGAAATAATATCCAGGCCATATTTATAGCAAGAATTTAGTAATTATCTATTGAAATTAACCTTAAGTTTATCATAACGCGCCTATACGTCAGCACATCAATTTCTTGCCCTAAGACAAGTATATATATGAACAACACTTATTAAACCCATTGTAGAGGATTTAAAGGCCTTGCTCCAAGGCCAATTATCCCAAAATTATATTTTAATGGTCAATCATCATTTAAATCAAAGCTCTTGTAGATCAAGCTCTTATAAAATCTTATATTGCTCTCATCGCAAACTAGTACTAGATACAATCCTCAAATCAAAAAAATTAACCACTCTCTAAATAGAAAATATATAAATTAATATGATTTACCATATTTTAATTATGTATACTTTGCTAATATATATTTATTCGAAAATATTTATCGGCTTTAGTTTTTATAAAACTGGTTTTAATTAGATTTTTAAAATACTATACATTTTATTTTTTAATTCAATCAAATATATTTAAGCATATAAAAAAGGTATTAGTAGTCATAATATCATTATGTAAACCAATACCTTCTTTATATAGCTATAAGATTGTTAACAATATAACTATTACTTTTCTTTATATATATCAGTTAAGACTGCCTTGACTATAAATAATGAATTATCAAAGGCCTCTTTTGACTGTCTATGAATTACTTTATAATGTTTGATACCTTCATCTGTAATCTTGTATCTTCTAATAGATCTCTTTTCAGGCTCCTCCCACCATCCTTCAATATATCCTTCAGATTCTAATTCTCTTAGCAATGGATATATCATACCAGGGCTAGGGGTCCACTTGTTATTTAATCTTTTACTAATTTCATCCTTTATCCTGTTTCCATAATAGTGCTTTTCTGTTAAAAGATGTAGTATATATAATTTAACAAAAGAGGTTGTTCCTATTGTAGTAGGAAACTGTCTTTGCCTTTCTCCCTTATAAACAGTCATATAACCCTCTCCTTCATTTTAGGTATTAAATCTAGGTCTGCAAAATACTTACCTAATAATAATTCACCATTCACCAGTTCGCCATGACAATCGGAGCCACCTGTTGAAATTAAATTATGTCTTGCTGCAATGGCTTTAAATTCCCTAGATTGTTTTTGTGAATGTTTGGAGTGGATCGACTCAATACCCTCAACTCCACGTTCAATACAGTATTGTACAGTATATTTGTCCTTTAAGAGTCCAGGATGCGCAAGCACTGGTATCCCTCCTGATTCTTTAATTAAAGATACAGCATCGTCAACAGTTAGCTTAAATCTTTCTACATATGCTGGTTTACCAGGATTTAAATACTTATCAAAGGCCTCTTTTGACTGTCTATGAATTACTTTATAATGTTTGATACCTTCATCTGTAATCTTGTATCTTCTAATTGATC
>JAAYGX010000047.1 GCA_012735585.1 Tissierella sp. | reverse complement strand
TCCAAATTCACAATAGAATTAATCACACCAATCGCGATAGAAGAAGGATTAAGATTCTCAATTCGTGAAGGTGGAAGAACAGTAGGTTCAGGAGTTGTTACTAAAGTACTTGCATAAGAATATGATAAAAAATGAAGGAGATTATCTCCTTCATTTTTCCCTAAAAAAAATTAGCAAAAATCTTAAGCTTTTTGTAAAAAAAAGCTTGAGTTTTTGCTGAGTTTAGGGTAAACTATACTAGTGTTTAATTTGAGACATTGCGATGATACAAAAGGTGGCCCCTATATGCGGGGGGAATTTTTGTGGAGTATGTCCGGTTTTAAATCGGGCGACTAGTTTTGCTGAGAATATTTTTAAAAAAATAGAGAACACCAGGAAGAGTGTATCGGCAAATCTAAGTCGCATGTAATTTTCGTAACATGCGATAGAAGGAGGGAATTAAATGTCAAAGAAACAAAAAATCAGAATTAGGTTAAAGGCTTATGATCATGAATTATTAGATTCATCAGCTCAAAGAATTGTTGAGACAGCAAAAAGAACAGGTGCTACTGTATCAGGTCCAGTACCACTACCAACAGAGAAAGAAGTAGTTACAATACTAAGAGCAGTTCATAAGTACAAGGATTCTAGAGAACAATTTGAACAAAGAACTCATAAAAGATTAATAGATATCCTTAGTCCAAACCAAAAGACTGTAGATTCACTTATGAAATTGAATTTACCAGCAGGCGTTGATATTGAGATAAAGTTATAAGACTTTTATAAGATTGCCATTAGGTAATCCGCTGTAAAATAATAGGAGGTGCAACAATGAAGAACATATTAGGTAGAAAAATTGGAATGACTCAAATCTTCCAAGAGGATGGTAGTGTAGTTCCAGTAACAGTTATAGAAGCTGGCCCGTTATATGTGGTACAAAAGAAAACTGTTGAAAAAGATGGATATAATGCAATCCAAGTAGGATTTGAAAGCATTAAAGAAAATAGACTGAACAAACCGGCTAAAGGCCATTTTGATAAAAGTGAAGTTGAATACAAGAAGTATTTAAGAGAGTTTAAAGTAGAAAATCCTGATGATTTCCAAATTGGACAAGAAATCAAAGCGGATGTATTTGAAGCTGGAGACATGGTTGATGTAGTGGGTACTTCAAAAGGTAAAGGTACTCAAGGTGTTATCAAAAGACATAACTTCAGTAGAGGTAGAGAAAGCCATGGTTCCAAAATGCATAGAACTGCCGGCGGTATGGGTGCTAGTGCGTATCCTGGAAAAGTATTTAAAAATCACAGGATGTCTGGAAGAATGGGTAATGAAAGAGTTACAGTACAAAACCTTGAAATAGTAAGAGTGGATGCAGAAAAGAACTTAATCCTTATTAAAGGTGGAGTACCAGGACCTAAAAAGGGACTTGTAACTATAAAAGCAACAACTAAGAACTAATAATTCGGGCTGAAAGGAGGATGTGAAATGCCTAAAGTAAATGTATACAATATGTTAGGGGAACAAGTAGGAGAAATAGAACTGAATGACCAAATATTTGGCGTAGAAGTGAACCAACATGTGGTTTATGAAGTAGTTAAAAACCAACTTGCTAATAAAAGACAAGGAACTCAATCTACTAAAACAAGAGCTGAAGTTAGAGGTGGAGGTAGAAAACCTTGGAGACAAAAAGGTACTGGTAGAGCTCGTATCGGTAGTATAAGAGCACCTCACTGGACAGGTGGTGGAGTTACATTTGCTCCAAAACCAAGAGATTACAGCTATAAAGTTCCAAAGAAAGTTAAAAGACTTGCTATGAAATCAGCATTAACTTCTAAAGTTGAAAATGGAGAAATCATTGTAATAGATGAACTAAACTTTGATGCTCCTAAAACTAAGGAAATGGTAAATCTTTTAAACAAATTAAATGCAGACAAGAAAGCTTTAATTGTAACTGCAGATAAGAATGAAAATGTTGTAAGATCAGCTAACAATATTGCAACTGTACAAACTACAGTAGTTAATAACTTGAATGTATATGATATATTAAAATATAATTCATTTATCATAACAAAAGATGCAGTTAGAAAAGTGGAGGAGGTGTATGCATAATGCGTATTCCACACGATATTATCATTAAACCGATAATTACTGAAAAAAGTATGGAAGATATGGCATATGGTAAGTATACTTTCATGGTAGACAAAAGAGCTAATAAATCAGAAGTTAAAAAAGCTGTTGAAAATATCTTTGGCGTAAAAGTTGACAAAGTAAATACCATGAATATGCTAGGTAAAGTTAAGAGACAAGGAATGCACTCTGGTAGAAGACCTAGTTGGAAAAAAGCAATTGTTAAATTAACAGATGACTCAAAGAGAATTGAATTCTTCGAGGGTATGGAATAGAAGTTTGATTGAAGGAGGGAAAACAAGATGAGCGTTAGAAAATTTAAACCAACTTCCCCTGCGCTAAGACAAATGACAGTTTCTTCATTCGATGAAATAACTAAAACAGAACCAGAAAAGTCATTAGTAATTAGTTTAAATAGAAGCGGCGGAAGAAACTCTCAAGGTAAAATCACTATTCGTCACAGAGGTGGTGGAGCTAAGAGAAAATATAGAATAATAGATTTTAAAAGAGATAAAGATGGAATACCAGGACGTGTTGCTTCAATAGAGTACGATCCAAATAGAACAGCAAATATCGCATTGATCAACTATGCAGATGGTGAAAAGAGATATATATTAGCTCCTCACGGAATTAAAGTTGGAGATGTAATAGAATCTGGAGAAAATGCAGATATTAAAATAGGTAATGCATTAAAATTAAAAGACATGCCAGTAGGTACAACGGTTCATAATGTAGAACTAAAACCTGGAAAAGGTGGACAAATGGTTAGGTCAGCTGGTGCAGAAGCTCAATTAATGGCTAAAGAAGGAAAATATGCACAACTTAAACTTCCATCTGGCGAATTTAGACTAGTTAGTGTTGAATGTCGTGCTACTATTGGTCAAGTAGGAAATATATCGCATGAACTTATTACAATAGGTAAAGCTGGTAAAACAAGACATATGGGAATTAGACCTACTGTAAGAGGTAGTGCAATGAACCCAGTAGACCATCCACATGGTGGTGGGGAAGGTAGAGCGCCAATTGGTATGCCTGCACCATTAACTCCATGGGGTAAACCTGCATTAGGACTTAAGACTAGGAAGAAAAACAAAAAGTCTAATAAGTATATCGTAAGAAGAAGAACTAAATAGTCAAATTATCTGGAAGGAGGAGTTACAATGGGTAGATCTCTGAAAAAAGGACCTTTTATAGATGATCATCTTCTAAAGAAAGTAGAAGCTATGAATGAAAAAAATGAGAAAAAGGTTATAAAAACATGGTCACGTCGTTCTACAATATTCCCAGAATTAGTTGGACACACAATTGCTGTTCACGATGGTAGAAAACATGTACCAGTATATATTACCGAAGATATGGTAGGACATAAATTAGGTGAGTTTGTTTCAACAAGAACATTTAGAAGTCATATTGACAAGAACGAAAGGTCATCTGGCGTTAGATAAAGGTAGAGAAGGAGGGAATCGTAGTGGAAGCAAAAGCGATAGCTAAATACGTTCGTATTTCACCATTGAAGGTAAACTTCATTTGCAACGAAATTAGAGGAAAGCAAGTGGACGAAGCTCTATCAATTTTGAAGTTTACACCAAAAAAAGGTGCAAAAGTCTTAGAAAAAGTATTGAACTCTGCAATTGCAAATGCAGAAAACAATTTAAGTCTAGATAGAGAGAATTTATATGTATATCAAGCTTATGCTAATGACGGTCCTCATATGAAAAGATGGAGACCAAAAGCAAAAGGCATGGCTTATCCAATACTAAAAAGAAGTAGTCATATTGGAGTAGTTGTTAAAGAACTTGATTAGAAAAGGAGGGATAGTTGATGGGTCAAAAAGTTAACCCACATGGTCTAAGAGTTGGTATCATTAAAGATTGGGATTCAAAATGGTATGCAGACAAGAAAAGCTTTAATGAATTTTTAGTTGAAGACCACAAAATCCGTGTATTTGTAAAGAAAAAATTATTTTTATCAGGAATATCTAAAATTGAAATAGAGAGAGCTGCTAATAAGATTAAACTTACTGTATATACTGCTAAACCAGGAATGGTTATAGGTAGAGGTGGTTCAGGAGTAGAGGAATTAAGATTAAACCTTGAAAAACTTACTAAGAAATCCGTAGTAGTAAATGTTGAAGAAGTTAAATCACCTGAGCTTGATGCTCAATTAGTTGCTGAAAACATCGCATCACAACTTGAAAGAAGAGTATCTTTTAGAAGAGCTATGAAACAAGCTATCCAAAGAACAATGAGATTTGGAGCAAAAGGTATCAAAACTCAAGTAGCAGGAAGAGTTGGCGGAGCTGATATGGCTAGAACAGAAGGATATAGTGAAGGAACTATACCTCTACAAACATTAAGAGCAGATATCGATTATGGTTTTGCTGAAGCTGATACTACTTATGGTAAGCTTGGTGTTAAAGTATGGCTATATAAAGGAGAAGTTCTTCCTACTAAAAAAGTAGATAATAAAGATAAAAAAGAAACAGTTTAGTAAGAACTGTAGGAAGGAGGAAGTTTATTATGTTAATGCCTAAAAGAGTTAAATATCGTAGAGTTCATAGAGGTAGAATGAAAGGTAAAGCACAAAGAGGCAATACTATAACATATGGTGAGTTTGGTTTACAAGCATTGGAGCCAGCTTGGATTACATCCAACCAAATAGAGGCTGCTCGTCGTGCTATGACTAGATATGTTAGAAGAGGTGGAAACATCTGGATTAAAGTTTTCCCAGATAAACCAGTTACTGAAAAACCAGCTGAAACTCGTATGGGTTCAGGTAAAGGATCACCAGAATACTGGGTAGCAGTAGTTAAGCCAGGAAGAATACTTTTTGAGATGGGTGGAGTATCTGAAGAAGATGCTAGAGAGGCTATGAGATTAGCTGCCCATAAACTATCCATAAAGACTAAATTCGTTACTCGTGATGAAGGGCAAGAAAAGGGTGGTGAAGCTAATGAAAGCTAAAGAAATTCGCCAAATGTCAGGAAAAGAATTAGACGGCAAATTATTAGAATTAAAAGCTGAATTATTTAATTTGAGATTTCAATTGGCTACTGGTCAATTAGATAACCCTTTAAGAATAAATGTCGTAAGAAAAGATATAGCTCGTGTTAAAACCATTTTAAGGGAACGCGAATTAGGGATAGGAAAGGAGGTCTAATCTCAAATGGAAAGAGGCAATCGTAAAGTTAGATTAGGTACTGTAGTTAGCGACAAAATGGATAAAACGGTAGTTGTTGCAGTTGAAACTCTAGTAACACACCCTTTATATAAAAAACAAATGAAGAGAACTACAAAATTTAAAGCACATGATGAAAATAACGAATGTGGTATAGGCGACAAAGTTAGAATAATGGAAACTAGACCACTTAGCAAAGATAAAAACTGGAGAGTATTAAATATAGTAGAAAAGGCTAAATAGTCCTTTATTTGGAAGGAGGTATTCTAATGATCCAAGTTGAGAGTCGTATGAGAATTGCTGACAACTCAGGAGCAAAAGAAGTTCTCGTTATTAGAGTTCTTGGTGGAACTAATAAGAGATATGCTCAGGTTGGCGATATAGTGGTTTGTACTGTTAAGAGTGCAACGCCTGGTGGTGTTGTTAAAAAAGGTGAAGTAGTTAAAGCTGTTGTAGTTAGAACTAAATACGGAGTTAGAAGAAATGATGGCTCTTATATTAAATTCGATGACAATGCAGCTGTAATTATAAAAGATGATAAGAATCCAATGGGTACTCGTATCTTTGGGCCTGTAACAAGGGAACTAAGAAGAGGAAACTTTATGAAAATTATATCCTTAGCACCGGAAGTACTATAAGAGGAGGTGTAAAGTATGCATGTAAAAAGTGGAGACAAAGTAGTTGTAATTTCTGGTAAAGATGCAGGAAAGATCGGAAAAGTTATGAAGTCATTTCCTGATAAAAATAGAGTAATAGTTGAAGGTGTAAACATGCTTACAAAGCATAATAAGCCAATGGGACCAACGCAACCAGGCGGTATTGTTAAATACGAAGGAGCAATCAATGCTTCAAAAGTTATGCTATACTGTGACAAAGATAAAACTGGTGTAAGAGTAGGTTTCGATGTTTCAAATGGTAAAAAAGTTAGAGTTTGTAAAAAATGTGGCGAAGTTTTAGATAAATAGTCAGAGGGGAGGTAAGAGGAATGACTTCCAGATTAAAAGAAAAATACGATAACGAAGTAATTAAATCTTTAATGGAAAAATTTCAATATGAAAATATAATGGAAGTACCTAAACTTGAAAAAGTAATTATAAACATTGGAGTTGGCGAAGCAAAAGATAATCCTAAAGTTTTGGAGTCAGCTGTTAAAGAATTAGAGATAATAGCTGGACAAAAACCAGTAATAACTGAGGCTAAAAAATCAATTGCGAACTTCAAACTACGTGAAGGTATGAAAATTGGAACGAAAGTAACACTTAGAGGGGAAAAGATGTATAACTTCTTAGATAAGTTAATGAACATCGCTTTACCAAGAGTAAGAGACTTCAGAGGAGTTAGTAGTACTTCTTTCGATGGTAGAGGTAACTATGCACTTGGTTTAAAAGAGCAATTAATTTTCCCTGAAATTGAATATGATATGGTAGAATCCATCAGGGGATTAGATATAGTTGTAGTAACAACTGCTAAGACTGATGAAGAAGCTAGAGTATTCTTACAAGAAATGGGAATGCCCTTTAGAAAGTAAAGGAGGAGGGAAATAATTTGGCAAAAAAATCTATGATTGCTAAACAACAAAGAACTCAAAAATTTAGCTCAAGAGAATATAATAGATGTAAAATTTGTGGTAGACCACATGCTTATATAAGAAAGTATGGCGTATGTCGTATCTGTTTTAGAGAATTGGCATACAAAGGTCAAATACCTGGAGTTAGAAAAGCCAGCTGGTAGTAGAAGTTATGAAAGGAGGTAGCTAATTATGATGACAGACCCAATAGCTGATATGTTGACTAGGATAAGAAATGGTAACAATGCAAAACATGATTCCGTTGATATTCCCGCTTCCAATATTAAAAAGCAATTAGCTCAAATCCTACTTGATGAAGGATTTATAAAGGGCTATGACGTTATAGATGACGGCAAACAAGGAATTATTAGAGTTGATATAAAATACGGTAACCAAAATGAGAAGGTTATAAGTGGAATAAAAAGAATTTCTAAACCAGGACTTAGAGTATACGTTAAGAGTGACGAAGTACCAAGAGTATTAGGTGGCTTAGGAATTGCTATTCTTTCAACATCAAAAGGTGTTATAACTGATAAAGATGCAAGAAAAGAAGGCATTGGTGGAGAAGTTATTTGTTATGTTTGGTAGTATAACAATTAAATTAATGGAACAGGAGGTGCACTCATGTCAAGAATAGGACTGAAACCAATTAACATCCCAAGCGGAGTTGAAATAAAAATATCTGAAAACAATGTTGTTGAAGTAAAAGGACCAAAAGGATTACTATCTGAAAGCATTAGTCCTGATATGGAAATCAAAATAGATGACGGAGTGTTAACAGTTGAAAGACCAACTGAAAACAAGAGACATAGATCATTACACGGTTTATCAAGAACTTTAATTGCAAATATGATAGAGGGTGTAACTGAAGGATATACTAAAACATTAGAAATTGAAGGAACAGGATATAGAGCAGCGAAACAAGGTAAAAAACTAGTATTAAACTTAGGATTCTCACATCCAATTGAATTAGAAGATCCAAATGGAATAGAAGTTGAAGTACCAGCAGCGAACAAGATTATTGTAAAAGGTTCAAATAAACAACAAGTTGGAAACTACGCAGCAGTTATAAGAGCATTTAGAAAACCAGAACCTTACAAAGGTAAAGGTGTTCGTTACTCTGATGAAGTTGTTAGACGTAAGGTTGGTAAGACAGGTAAGTAGAAGGGAGTGAAAAACATTGTTAAAAAAGATTGATAGAAATGCTAACAGAAAAGCAAGACATAGTAGAGTAAGAAAGAAGATTTCAGGATCTTCAGAATTACCAAGACTAAATGTTTATAGAAGTGGAAAACACATATATGCTCAAATTATCGACGATGTTCAAGGTGCTACATTAGTATCAGCTTCTACTTTAGATAAGTCACTTAACCTTACTTCAACTCATAATAAAGAAGCTGCTAAAACCATAGGGGAATTAGTTGCTAAAAGAGCATTAGATAAAGGCATAGAAAATGTTGTATTTGATAGAGGTGGATATATCTACCACGGAAGAATCCAGTCACATGCTGATGGAGCTAGAGAAGCAGGACTTAAGTTTTAATAGAAGGAGGGGAATTAATGGAGCGTACATTTATAAATCCAGATGAATTAGACTTACAAGAAAGAGTTGTTAATATAAATCGTGTTACTAAAGTTGTAAAAGGCGGTAGGAACTTTAGATTTAGTGCTCTTGTAGTAGTAGGAGACGAAAATGGTCATGTTGGAGTAGGTATGGCTAAAGCATTAGAAGTACCTGAAGCTATTAGAAAAGCTATCCAAGATGCTAAAAAACACATCATTCAGGTACCAATGGTTGGAACAAGTATACCTCATGAAATCACTGGTGAATTTGGTGCAGGTAGAGTATTATTAAAACCATCAAAAGAAGGTACTGGGGTTATAGCTGGTGGAGCAGTTCGTGCTGTGTGCGAGTTAGCAGGAATTAGAGATATCAGAACTAAATCACTAGGAAGTAGTAATCCTAGAAACGTAGTAAACGCAACTATGGAAGCTTTAAAAGGCTTAAAAAGAGCAGAAGATGTTGCAAAATTAAGAGGAAAATCTGTAGAAGAACTATTAGGCTAGGGGGGATTAAGAATGACTATGATCAAGATAAAATTGGTTAAAAGCCCAATTGGCAAACCTGAAACCCACAAGAGAACAATTGAAGCTCTAGGATTAAAAAAGATCGGTCAAGTAGTTGAAAAGAATGATACCCCTCAAATTAGAGGTATGATACATCAAGTAAGCTACATGGTTGAAGTAATAGACTAAGCGTAAGGAGGTGTACCCAATGAAACTTAATGATTTAAGACCAAATGAAGGTGGAGGAAGTAAAGCAAGAAAAAGATTAGGTAGAGGTATTGGTTCCGGTCTTGGAAAAACTTCTGGTAAAGGACACAAAGGTCAAAATGCTAGATCTGGTGGAGGAGTTAGACCAGGATTCGAAGGTGGACAAATGCCATTATTTAGAAGACTTCCGAAACGTGGGTTTACAAATATATTCGCTAAAGAATTTGCGATTATTAATATAGAAGACTTAAACGTATTTGCTGATGATACTGTGGTTACTCCTGAACTATTAATCACTGAAGGTTTAGTTAAAAAAGGTAAAGTAATCGATGGTATCAAAATATTAGGTAATGGGGAAGTAACAAAGAAATTAACTGTTCAAGCCCATGGATTTAGTAAATCTGCCACAGAAAAGATAGAAGCTGCTGGTGGAAAGGTAGAGGTGATATAGATGCTTTCTACCTTGAAAAATGCATGGAAGATACCGGAGATTAGAAAGAAAATCAACTTCACATTTTTAATGTTATTGATTTTTAGACTAGGATCCAGTATTCCAGTGCCTTATATGAATAAGGCAGTTATCAGAAGTATTTTTGAATCATCACAAGGTGGAATTTTACAATTCCTGGACTTAATGGCAGGAGGAACATTTAGTAACTTTAGTATATTTGCAACCAATATTTACCCATATATTACTGCATCCATAGTAATACAACTTCTTACAATTGCGATTCCTAGATTAGAAGAATTAGCAAAAGAGGGAGAAGAAGGTAAAAAGAAAATTAATAAATATACAAGAATTATGGCAATGGCTTTAGCAGCTGTTCAAGCAGTAGGATATACAATGGGGATTTTTAAATCAGCCTTAGATCCTAGTGCAGGAACCCTACAAAAGTTCATTGTAGTATTAACTTTAATAGCAGGTACATCATTCCTTATTTGGATTGGTGAGCAAATTACTAAAAATGGTATGGGAAATGGTATTTCATTAATCATATTTGTTGGTATCATCTCCAAATTACCAGCAGATATGATAAGAATATTTAGTGGAGTTGCTTCGGGACTAGATATAATTAAAGTACTAATCTTTGGAATAGTATTCTTAGTTATCATTGCTTTTGTAGTAGCTTTACAAGAAGGAGAAAGAAAAATACCAGTTCAATATGCAAAAAGAGTAGTAGGTAGAAAAATGTATGGTGGTCAAAGTACACATATACCTATAAAGGTATCAATGTCTGGAGTAATGCCTGTAATATTTGCATCTTCACTACTTTCATTACCACAAACTATTACATTGTTTTCATCTGGCTCATTTGCACAATGGGTAACTAAATACCTAACTCCTCAAGGAACAGTAGGTATTTGGGTTTATTCAATATTAAATGTTGCGTTAATTATGTTCTTCACATATTTTTATACAGCAATTCAATTTAATACTGTTGAATATTCCAAGAACTTACAACAAAACGGTGGTTTTATTCCTGGAATTAGACCAGGTAGACCAACATCAGATTATTTAAACAGAGTAGTTTCAAGATTAACTTTTGTAGGTGGTTTTTCACTTGCAGTATTAGCTTCATTACCAATTGTCTTGTCAAAGATATTTGCAATGAATGTTAACTTTGGTGGAACTGCAGTTATAATCGTTGTAGGTGTTGCATTGGAAACTGTAAAACAAATAGAATCACAAATGTTAATGAGACATTATAAAGGATTTTTAAAATAAACTATAGGAGATGAGAATAATGAGACTAGTATTACTTGGACCACCAGGGGTGGGGAAAGGTACTCAAGCATCAAATATAGTAAAAAAATACAATATACCCCATATTTCTACAGGTGATATATTTAGAGCGAACATAAAGGAAGGCACAAAGCTTGGAATAACGGCTAAAGGGTATATGGATAAGGGACTATTAGTACCAGATGATTTGGTAGTGTCCATAGTAAACGATAGATTAGCAAAAGATGATTGTGCTGATGGATTTTTACTAGATGGTTATCCAAGAACAGTAGACCAAGCAGAGGCTTTAGATAAAGAACTTAATGAAAAAGGTATAAAACTTGATAAAGTTGTCTATATTGATGCAGATAAGGATATTCTAATCGAAAGAGCTATAGGTAGACGAATCTGCAAACAATGTGGTGCAACTTATCATGTGACAAATAATCCTCCAAAGGTTGAAGGTGTTTGTGATCTAGATGGAGGAGATCTGTATCAAAGAGATGATGATACAGTAGAAACAGTAACTACTAGAATCCAAGTATATTTAGATCAAACGCAACCTTTGATTGACTATTATAGAAAAAAAGGATTGCTATTAGATGTTGACGGTACGAAACCAATTGAAGAAGTATTTAGTATAATAGCTAATTCAATTGATTAACAATCAATTCTAAACTTTCTTTTTAGGGGTTCAGTTAATTAAGTTAAACTGTAAGAGGTGAATTTATAATGGATTCTACAAAAGACATTACTGTTGGGCAAGTAGTTATGTCAAAAGCAGGAAGGGATAAAGGAAGGATTTTCTTGGTCCATGATATAATAGATGCCCAGTATGTTTCTATTATAGATGGAGATTTAAGAAAGCTGGACAATCCGAAAAAAAAGAAGATAAAACACTTGATCGTTTATAATACAATTTTATCACTAAAGGATAAATTTGAAGATAATATAAATATCAATGATGCATATATAAGAAAACTTTTAGAAGCTTTTAAAGGAAGTTTCTAAAGACCGGAACAGGAGGTTCGAAACCGAATGGCTAAAAAAGATGTAATAGAGGTTGAAGGTACAGTTGTTGATGTATTGCCTAATGCCATATTTAAAGTGAGGCTCGAAAATGGTCACGAGATTTTAGCCCATATTTCTGGAAAGCTAAGAATGAATTATATTAGAATACTTTCTGGAGATAAAGTAACTGTTGAACTCTCACCCTACGATTTGACAAGAGGTAGAATAACCTGGCGAAACAAGTAGCATAGGAGGGATTTAAGTGAAAGTAAGACCATCAGTTAAAAAGATGTGCGAAAAATGTAAGATTATCAAAAGACATGGTAGAGTAATGGTAATCTGTGAGAATCCAAAACACAAACAAAAACAAGGTTAGTTTTGGGCAATGTATAAATTAGGAGGTGCAGGCTTTAATGGCAAGAATTGCAGGTGTTGACTTACCTAGAGATAAAAGAGTTGAAGTAGGTCTAACTTATATATTTGGTATCGGCAGACCAAGATCATTAGAAATCTTAAATAAATCTGGTATAAACCCAGATACAAGAGTTAAAGACCTTACAGAAACAGAAGTTGCAAAATTAAGAGAAGTTATCGACACTTATCACGTAGAAGGTGATTTAAGAAGAGACGTTGCTTTAAATATAAAGAGATTAAGAGAAATAAATTGCTATAGAGGAATTAGACATAGAAGAGGATTACCAGTAAGAGGACAAAGAACAAAAACAAATGCAAGAACTCGTAAAGGTCCTAAGAGACTAGTTTCTAAGAAAAAATAGCACTAGTAAAGGAGGGGAATTTTAGTGGCAGTTAAAAAAGGCAAAGCAACTCGTGTTAGAAGAAGAGAACGTAAAAACATCGAAAGAGGTCAAGCTCATATTTCTTCTACATTTAATAATACAATGGTAACATTAACTGATTTACAAGGTAATGTATTATCATGGGCAAGTGCAGGACAATTAGGATTTAGAGGTTCAAGAAAGTCTACTCCATATGCGGCACAACAAGCAGCAGAAGAGGCAGCTAAGAAAGCTATGGAACATGGATTAAGAACTGTTGAAGTGTTTGTAAAAGGACCTGGATCAGGAAGAGAAGCGGCTATAAGATCACTTCAAGCATCAGGCTTAGAAGTAAATATGATCAAAGACGTAACCCCAATTCCACACAATGGTTGTAGACCGCCAAAACGTAGAAGAGTCTAATATAGGAGGTGTAAATAGATGTCAAGATATACAGGACCAGTATGTAGACTGTGCCGTAGAGAAGGTATGAAACTATACCTTAAAGGTGATAGATGTTATTCAGATAGATGTGCAATAACAAAAAGAAACTATGCACCAGGACAACACGGTCAAGGTAGAAAAAAAGTAACTGAGTATGGTTTACAGTTAAGAGAAAAACAAAAAGTACGTAGATTTTATGGTATAAATGAATCACAAATGGTTAAATACTTTAACATGGCTGACAATATGAAGGGTATAACTGGTGATAATCTACTAAAATTATTAGAATCAAGATTAGATAATGTTGTATATAGAATGGGATTCGGAGCTTCAAGAGCTGAAGCAAGACAACTAGTTACCCATGGACATTTTCTATTAAATGGTGAAAAAGCAACGATACCATCAATGATTATTTCCGTTGGAGATGTAATTTCTGTAAAAGGAAAAAGCAAAAACAGCGAAAAGATAAAGGAATTAGTAGAAAATAATAATGGCAACACTGTATCATGGTTAAATGTAGATTTGGAACAATTAAAGGGAACTATTATAGCTGAACCAACAAGAGAAGATATAGACATTCCAATAGAAGATCACTTAATCGTTGAGTTATATTCTAGATAGTAATATATAATAGTGTCAGTTGCCCTCGTCCTTATAAAACCAAATTTAAAAGGAGGGTTCATGTTAATGATAGAAATTGAAAAACCGAGAATTGAAATCCTGGATTTAAGCGATGATGAAAGTTATGGTAAATTTGTAGTAGAACCTTTAGAGAGAGGATATGGTACTACTCTTGGAAACTCCTTAAGAAGAGTGTTATTATCTTCATTACCAGGAGCTTCGGTATCATCAATTAAAATTCAAGGTGTACTTCATGAATTCACAACAATACCTGGCGTGTACGAAGATGTACCAGAGATAATACTTAATATAAAGGGGATAGCTGCTACATCTTATTCAGATGAACCAGTAACTTTATTAGTAGATATTGAAGGACCACGTGTTTTAACAGCAGGAGATATTATAACAGGCCTAGACGTTGAAATAATCAACAAAGACCACTATATAGCTACAATCAATGAAGATGGTAGATTATATATGGAATTAGAATTGACTCGCGGTAGAGGATATGTTGTAGCTGAGAAAAACAAAAAAGAGGGTCAATCAATAGGAGTAATACCTGTGGATTCTTCCTATACACCAGTAACAAAAGTTAACTTTAATGTTAGCAATACAAGGGTAGGTCAAATTACAGATTATGATAAATTAGAACTAGAAGTATGGACGAATGGCACTATGGGTGCTGATGAAGCAACTTCCTTAGGTGCTAAGATTATAACTGAGCATTTGAATCTATTTATTGGGTTAACAGATCATGTGAATGACGTTGAAATCATGGTTGAAAAAGAAGAAGACAAAAAAGAAAAAGTTCTTGAAATGACAGTAGAAGAACTTGATTTATCTGTAAGAAGTTATAACTGTTTGAAGAGAGCGGCTATTAATACAGTAGAAGAACTTACGCAAAAGACTGAAGAAGATATGATGAAAGTAAGAAATCTAGGTAAAAAATCCCTTGAGGAAGTACAAAATAAACTTGCTGAATTAGGATTAGGTCTTAGAAAAAGCGATGAGTAATTAAGCGTGAAGGAGGGATAAATGTGACTACATTAAGGAAACTTGGTCGTCCTACAGCTCATAGACAAGCAATGCTAAGAAATCTAGTAACATCCCTGTTAAGTAGTGGTAAAATTGAAACCACAGTAACTAGGGCTAAAGAAACTCAAAGAATGGCTGAAAAAATGATCACCCTTGGAAAAAGAGGAGATCTACACGCTAGAAGACAAGCTTTAGCATATATATATGATGAAGAAGTAGTAAGGAAATTATTTGATGAAATTGCACCTAAATATGCAGAAAGAAATGGTGGATATACAAGAGTATTAAAAGTTGGTCCACGCCGTGGTGATGCTGCAGAAATGGCTATATTGGAACTAGTGTAAAAGGTAGGGATTAAGTTAAAGCTTAGTCCCTTTTTTGTATGCCCTAACACAGTGAACAGCGAATTTCTGTGAACTGATGCACCGGAGGCACTCCCCAATTAAGTCCTGCGGAGCAAATAGAGGTTGTAGGTCAACCGCAACGAACACCAAATTCATGTGAGCGATAGCGAGCAAATGAATTTGAGTTGTGAGACTGCGTAAACAGTGTCTATCAAATTTAAGTGGATTAAGATGAAAGAGATGCTTTAAATATCCTATCTCATTCTTTAATATTTGTACGATATATGATATATTAGTATGGTGGAAATAATATAAAATTGAGGTAAAATGATGAATAATATAATGATAAAAGTCGAAAATGTGACATATGAATATAAATCCTATATAGAAGAAGAAATTCAAGCAGCAGTTAAGAATCTATCCTTAGAAGTAAAAAAAGGTGAATTTTTGGTTATATTAGGTCATAATGGATCAGGAAAGTCGACACTTTCTAAGATGATGAATGGACTATTACTTCCAACATCAGGTGATATATATGTAATGGATATGAATACTAAAGATGAAGAGAAGATTTGGGATATCAGACAAAAAGCTGGAATAGTATTTCAAAATCCAGACAATCAAATTGTAGCTACCATAGTAGAAGAGGATGTAGCTTTTGGACCTGAAAATCAAGGTATAGATCCAGCAGAGATTAGAAAAAGGGTAGATGATTCACTGGCAATAGTTGAGATGACAGAATATAAGAAGCACGCACCTCACCTTTTATCAGGTGGTCAAAAGCAAAGGGTTGCTATAGCAGGTATCTTAGCAATGAACCCAGACTGCATTATATTTGATGAGCCAACATCAATGCTAGATCCAACAGGTAGAATCGAAGTGATGAATACCATCAGAAAACTCAACCAAGAAGAGGGAAAATCCATTGTACTAATCACCCATTATATGGACGAAGCAGTACAAGGTGATAGAGTTGTGGTAATGTCTCAGGGAGAGATTCAAATGGAAGGAACCCCCAAAGAGATATTTTCTCAAGTTGACAAAATAAAAGAACTAGGACTCGATGTTCCCCAAGTTACAGAATTGGCACATGAACTAAGAAAAGAGGGAATAGATATCCCTGGAGATATCTTAAGTGTAGAGGAGTTGTTAAAATTACTATGATAATAGATATTAAAAACTTAAATTTCATATACAATCCTAACACCCCCTTTGAATCCAGGGCATTAGATAATGTTAATATATCCATAGAAAAAGGAGAATTTATAGGATTGATAGGACATACTGGGTCAGGTAAGTCCACATTAGTTCAACATCTAAATGGATTAATTAAACCAACTTCTGGAGAAATAATAATAGATGGAACAAATATAACAGATAAAGATGTAAAGTTAAAGAGTATTAGACAAAAGGTAGGATTAGTATTCCAATATCCAGAATATCAGCTATTTGAAGAATCAGTCTATAAAGACATAGCCTTTGGACCTAGTAATTTAGGTTTGGATGAGAGTGAAGTACACATACGAGTAAAGGATGCAATGGAAGTAGTAGGATTGGATTTTGAATCATTAAAAGATAGATCTCCCTTTGAGCTCAGTGGTGGACAAAAAAGAAGGGTTGCTATAGCAGGAGTTATAGCAATGAAACCAAAAGTCCTAGTATTAGATGAACCAACGGCGGGACTAGACCCTCACGGTAGAGATGAAATCCTAAATGAAATCCATGAATTATTTAAAAAGGAAGGCATCACAATAATACTAGTATCCCATAGCATGGAGGATGTAGCAAAGCTAGTAGATAGAATATTAGTTATGCATCAGGGAAAAATAGTAATGGATGATAAAACTAGAGAAATATTCAAGAGAGCAGATGAGCTAGAAAGAATAGGCCTTGGAATCCCCCAAATAACAAAATTTATGAGAGAATTCAAAACTCTAGGAAAGGATGTAAGAGAAGATATCCTTACAGTCCAAGAAGCAAAAGAAGAACTACTAAGATATTTTAAGGAGAAGAGAAGATGATTAAAGATATTACAATTGGGCAATATTTTCCTGGGGACACCTTTATCCATAGATTAGATCCAAGGATAAAAATAATCATTGTTGCACTATTTATAGCATCTTTATTTTTTATCGATAATTTTTATCCTTATATATTAGTAGTAGGATTTATCTATGGAGCAGTACAACTATCTAAGGTACCGCTAAAGTTTATATTAAAGGGTTTGAAGCCCTTAATGTTTATAATAATGATTACCTTTGTCATCAATATATTTATGACAAAAGGGGAAGTATTATTTGAAATAGGACCCCTAGCAGTAACAAAAGAAGGCTTAAGACAAGCAGTATTTATGGCCCTAAGATTAATATTTTTAATTACAGGAACATCTTTACTGACGCTAACCACATCACCTATAGCATTGACAGATGGTATAGAGAAGCTTTTATCACCATTTAAAAAGGTAGGATTACCTGCACATGAGTTGGCTATGATGATGACAATAGCACTAAGATTTATACCAACACTTCTTGAAGAAACAGATAAAATAATGAAAGCTCAAATGGCCAGGGGAGCTGACTTTGAATCTGGAAACATCTTAAGAAGAGCAAAGAACCTAGTACCACTATTAGTCCCCTTATTTATCAATGCCTTTAGAAGAGCAGATGAGCTGGCCACAGCAATGGAAGCTAGATGCTACAGAGGTGGAGATAGTAGAACCAGACTCAATGAACTTATGCTTAAAAGATCAGATATAGTAACACTGGGAGCAATGATATTATTCTTTGGACTAATAATATCAACAAGATATATTTAGAGGCTGAATATGAGAAATATAAAGTTAGTAATAGAATATGACGGGACTGCGTACTCTGGGTGGCAATCTCAGGATAATAGTGTAGGTATTCAAGAAATAATAGAAAAAGCAATTAGAAAAACAACAGGTGAAAAAGTCAAACTTATTGGTTCGGGTAGAACAGATGCCAAGGTACATGCAAAAGGTCAAGTAGCAAATTTTTTTACCAATAGCAATATACCAGGAGATAGATTTGTATATGCGCTAAATATCAAATTGCCTTATGATATTCAAATAATAGAATCAGAAGAGGTAGATTTAGATTTTCATTCTAGATTTAGTGCTAAAAGAAAAAGATATAGGTATGTGATCTATAACGGTAAGATACTAAGACCATTATATAGAAATTTCTCCTACCATGTAGGTAGGACTTTAGATATAGAGGAAATGAAAAAAACAATGGACTATTTTATAGGTGAAAAGGACTTTGAAAGCTTCATGGGACGAAAATCCATAGTCCATACAACTGTAAGAGAAATATATGATATGGAAATAATACAAAATGATGAATTTATAGAAATTGTTTTTGAAGGTAAAAGTTTTTTAAAAAATATGATAAGAATAATTGTAGGTACTTTAGTCTTTGTTGGAATAGGTAGAATAAAGAGCGAAGATGTCGAGAAGATAATAAAGGCTAGAAAAAGATCCCTAGCAGGACCAACAGCACCACCACAAGGATTATTTTTAGAAAAAGTGTATTATGACTAAAATCCTCTTGACATTGGATTTTACATGTATTAGAATATATAAGAGTGTTTAAAAAGGCCCGGAAACTTTTTTTATACCTCGAAAATATATAATTAAATGTTTGGTATAAGGAGGGAAATCAATGAAGAGCTATATGGCAAAAACAAATGAAGTAGATAGAAAATGGTATGTGATAGATGCTGAAGGCAAAGTATTAGGTAGACTAGCTTCAGAAATATCAGCTATATTAACTGGTAAAAACAAACCAATATATACTCCTCATGTTGACACAGGAGATTTCGTTATAATAATAAATGCAGAAAAGATAAAATTAACAGGTAATAAATTGAACCAATTAAACTACACTTATCATACAGGATATGCAGGTGGATTAAAGGAAATTCCTTACAAGAGATTAATCGAGGAAAAACCAGAAAAAATTATTGAACTTGCAGTAAAAGGTATGTTACCAAAGAATAAAATCGGTAGACAAATGATAAAGAAAATGAAAGTATATGCTGGTCCAGAGCACAATCACCAAGCTCAACAACCAGAAGTATACGGATTATAGGAGTTAAGAAAGGAGGACTGTAAATGGCTGTAACACAATATTGGGGAACAGGTAGAAGAAAGACTTCTATTGCCAGAGTTAGATTAGTCCCAGGAAATGGTAAAGTAACAATAAATAAGCAAGACATAGAAGAGTATTTTGATTATGAAACATTAAGAACAATAGCTAGAGAACCACTAGTAATCACAGAACAAGCAGATAAATTCGATGTACTAGTTAATGTAGAAGGTGGAGGATTTACTGGTCAAGCAGGTGCTGTAAGACACGGTATAGCAAGAGCTTTATTAGAAGCAGATGCTGAACTAAGACCTATACTTAAAAAAGCTGGTCATTTAACAAGAGATCCTAGAATGAAGGAAAGAAAGAAATACGGCTTTAAGAAAGCAAGAAAAAGCCCACAATTCTCAAAGAGATAATATTTACAAAACGCCAGAGGTTATATACCTTTGGCGTTTTTTGATACTTGGATTTATGTATAAGATTTGGGTATAGTTATAGTAAAGGAGTTGGGAATATACTCCCAGAAGGATTACTTGTAAGTTCCTTTTAGGTTTTAAAACAAATAAACAATGAAAATAATATGGCTCTAAGTAAAGGGGGAGATAAATGACTAAAAACAATTTATCAAGTGCATTGGAAGATTTTGCAGATGCTATAAAAAATGATCTTCTAGTAGTTTGCATTATAATTCAATCAATAGGTATAGCAATTGATAAAAGCGGCACGGTAAATAAATTCTTATGTTTTATTCATATTGTGTGTATGGTAATAGCAGGATTGTTTTGGATTATTTATGGCATTTACAAAATTAGAGTCATGTTAGATCAAGATAAAAATTTTATTATCAAATCATTTTCTATTTTTATAAGCATATTATTAATTATCATTGGTATATTGGCCATATTAGCTGTTTTAACTTGATAAAATAGATAATCTTCTTCAAGTCCATCTCCATAGGCCTCTTTCTGTGGATTAAAATAAGTAGAATAATTAAACACGAAAGTTTAGCATATTTATACCTAAGCATTGATTAAATAAATAGTACTAATCCTATAGTAAAAAGGAGTGTAAGATAATGATAAAAGCCATTATGTTATTAAAGAAATATAGAGTTATTGTGATCATAGTCTTTATTTCCTTCCTATTGGCAGTTTATTTTAGGCCAAGAACTTTATGGGATACACTAGGACTAGAAGATGTGGAACCTAATGGAACTATCTATTGTAGTTTTTATGATATTATTCAAGGAAATAATGAATATTGGTCTGGTACAGTATCTGAATTATTAGGAAAATCTAATGAATTATTTGGTCCCTTACTTCATGAAGTTTCAATATCTGGGCCAGTCTTTTATAAGAACGGCGTGATAAATCCAGATTTGGTTAACTTATATCTTTCATTGCCCAAGCAGAAAGGGACCTATCAGCCAAGGACTGTTGAATTAATTCTATCCTATGGAGATACTTCTGATACCTATTCTGCCTTTATAAACATAGATAAGAGAGGATATTTTGTTACTTCAGGTAAATCTGTTATTGCCTTGTTCATTCAGGAGGCTAGGAACATTGTGACAGATTCTTCTTTCTTACCTTTAGAAATCGTCGATTGATTTATGAGATTTCTATGCACTATTCTAAAACCAGATCTAAGGATAGAACAATATATAAAACGTCAGAGGTTATATGGCTTTGGCGTTTTTTGATTTATGGATATAATTTGGGTATAGTTATAGTAAAGGGACTGGGATATGATAATAATACCTATATTAATAATTTCTTTACTTAGTTTGAAGTCGAAGAAAATGCATCAGCAATCGAGCTATATAGAGACTAGAGGAAATAGGAGAAGAATTCATTTTAACAATATATAGACCAAATTAGGACAAAAATATAATGGAAATGCCAAAGGTTAATTGTGAAGCCTTTGGTGTTTTTTTATGCTTTGATTTATGGATATGATTTAGGTATAGTTATAGTAGGGGAGTTTGGAATCAGAAGATTATATTATAAAAGATTAGATAAAGACTTCAGGGGGGAAAGGCTATGATAGTAATACTATTTAACCTAGTATCAGAGTACGATAGAAAATTAATTAACAAGATTTTTTCAAAGACGAATATAAAAATGTATAATATCTCGTATAACATAGTTAAGAATAAATTTGATGCAGAAGAAGCAGTAGCACAAACATTTTTAAAGATTATTGATAATATAGAAAAAATATCTGCTTTACCATGTCCCGAAATAGAGCCTTACTGCGTTGTAATATTGAAGAATGAAACAATGAATATTATAAGGAAAAGTAAGAAAACACTATATGTAGAAGATACAGATTATTTTAATCGCAATGATAATGACTATAATCTTGAAGAAGAATTTTTAAAAACAGTAAATAAAGAAAAATTACTTTCATGTATCAATAGACTCTCTGATGAAGAGAAGAACTTGATTCATTTACGTTTTTTTCATGAAATGAGATTCAAAGAGATATCAGAGTTATTTGATATCACTGAAGAGGCAGCAAAAAAACGCAGTCAACGTATTTTAAAGAAATTACGCGTATATTATGAAGAAGGTGATAAAAGTGTCCCAAACAGCTGAAAATACTATTAAATCAGTATGCAAATTATCTTTGGAGGCAGACTTTCGAGACTTGTCTAAAGTAAATATTAGTAAAATTGAATACCAATCATTATCAGCTGAAGAGATTGGGCAATTATCAAGAAAAATAGATATATTGCCATCTGAGTACCGTAATATACTATTCTTTAGATATTGTTTTAATAATACACCATCAGAAACAGATAAGATACTTGATATAGAGGATTCTATAGGTAAGTTACGATATATACAAAAAATGTTATCTAGGATTATGGAGCTGGAAAATGCATGGATTGATGAGAATTCTATGACAGAGGCTTGTCGATTAGCTCTTGCAGAGTATACTAAGGATTATAATGAAGTAAAAATGATGTATAATCCAAATTATTCCATGAATTTTAAAAGGAAGTTAAAAGGTATAAAGATTAAGCAGAATCTTAATAGTATAGCTATGTCAGTAGCAAAAAGAGTAGCTGTTTTTATATTAGTATGTTTCCTAAGCTTATCTGCTGTACTGACAGTGAATGCAGAAGCACGTGAGAAGGTGTTTGACTGGGTAGTTCAAAGGTTTCCAAAGTTTAGCATATTCATACCCCAAGGTATGGATGAAGTTGATGATTCTACTGAATTAACATCACTTAAAATCAATTATATCCCAACAGGATTTGAACTAGAGAATACTCATGAAGGTCGCTCAATGCTGATTTATGACTACTGGACAGAAGATAATCAAAATTTAACTATAAAGTTAGTTACTCTATCTAGTGAAGGTAGATCATACTATGATACAGAAGGTATAGAAATTGAAGAGATAATCTTTAAAGACTCAAAAGGATACATTTGGGAAGCAGATGGAATAGCTTACCTAATATGGTATCAAGATGGTGTCGAATGTCATATAGTAGGAAATTTAAGCCGAGAAGAGATTTTAAAGATCGGAGAAAGTATTTCTAAATAATTTTTAAAAGTATGTCTCTTTTTCCTACTTGTACGTTATATAGGTAAGAACATAAAATAACAACAAGGAGGGAATTAAAGGATAAAGAATTAGTGACATATCTACTTATTTTAAAAGTCAGAAATTAGGAGTTGGGTTAATCGCACAACAAGCAGATACGTTTAAGGGCAGATAATATAATACTAACGTAATAAGATATATTGAACTTATGATAAAATAATGATATTTGTAGGATAAAGGATAATATTATATATATTAAATAAGGAGGTAATTAGTATGAAGAAAAAGATCATAATTACTATTTCTATCTTAGTAATACTAATTATTTTTTCAACAATCACCTATCATAAAAAGGTAAAGACTGAAAGATATGAAAATGAGGAATTAAGAGAACATTATTCAGCATTAGTAAGTATTTCTGTAGACTTAGAAAAGTATAATGCAGATAGTAATGGTGAAGAAGAATTTTACCTTAGAGGATTATTAAGGGCATCAAGAGGGTTTGAAATTGCAATAAATAGTTATGAAAATGTATCGGATGATGAGGTATATAGAAATAATGGAAGAGATGTTCCATATATACTTGATAAATATTTCGATTTATTTATAGAATCGACAATTTCAACTGATCAAATAGATTATGAAACATTAGATGCAATAAAAGATGATTTCTATAAGTGGTATATTTGGATAGAGGATCATTATGTTTATACAGATGATAATGGGTATATGGCTTTTAAAATGTATACCGTAGATGATATGATAGAAAGTGGATTATTAGATGAATTCAAGCTAATGAATTTAGAAGAGCTAAACCGTATATTTACCCCGGGATCTCTAGAGATGACAGAAGGAGAAAATTGGCTAGTAAAGGTATGGGATGTGTCGGTTTTATTGAAAGATATAATAATCAAAATTTAGACCATTTAGGATGGTACCATAGTAAAAACGCCAGAGTTAAAATCTGGCGTTTTATCATTAACCTATCTTTCACTAAGCTCTATAAATTTCTCAATATCCTTTTCAATCAAGCTGAGGGATTGTCTAAAGAAGTCAGGATTTGTTATATCTATCCCTACCATAGCTGCTACATCTTTAATATTATTCTTGCCTGTAGCATTTAATAACTTATCATATTCAGGGACAAAGTCCTTACCCCTATTTAAATACTCTGCATAGATTCCCTTAGCAAATAATAGTCCAAATGCATATGGGAAGTTGTAGAAGTTTCTTCCAGCTGAATAATAGTGATTTTTACATATCCACATATATGGATGTAGATAATCATGATCTAATCCATCGCCATAGGCTTCCTTCTGAGCTTCTAACATCATATTCTTAAGCTCTTCTACAGAAAGTGGATGATCCTTTCTTATTTCAAATAGCTTTGTTTCGAATAGATATCTACTGTAGATATCCACAATCACCTGTCCAGCACCAGAAATAGATGATTCTAAAATTCCTAGCACTTCTTCAACACTTGACTTTTCCAGTTGAGCACTTTCTACGATTGTTTCACAAAATATTGAAGCAGTTTCAGCGATAGGCATTGGATATCTACTGTTAAGTATGGATTCATTCTTAAGATTTAATCCGTGATAGCCATGTCCCAGCTCATGGGCAAGGGTAGTCATATTTGAGAAACTACCTTCAAAGTTTGCCATTATTCTACTTTCACCGATAGGATGAATATTGGAGCAAAACGCTCCACCCCTTTTACCTTCTCTAGGTTCTACATCCAACCAATCATTTTCATAAGCATTTTGTGCATAATCAGCTAATCGATCACTAAATGTCCTAAAGTTATTTACTATAAATTCCATTGCTTCCTCATAGCTAAAGTCCATATCTACATTTCCCACTGGAGCAAACATATCATAGAAAGGCAATCCATTTTCATGGCCAAGGATTTTTCCTTTTTGTCTATAATACTTTTGGAATACTGGTAGGTACTCTTTAATAGCTGTAAACATTGAATCTAAAGATTCT
>JAAYGX010000046.1 GCA_012735585.1 Tissierella sp. | reverse complement strand
TCATTATCAGTAGGAGCCAAGATACTACAACCAAGTTTACTAGATTATTTAAGATAAGAAAATTGTCATTCTGAGCATTGCGAAGAATCTTTATATAAAGGTTGTGTTAAAATGTTAATACAAACAAAATACCTTGGTGAAGTAGAAGTAACCGAGGATCAAATAGTTAATTTCCCACAAGGCATATTGGGATTTGAAAACAATCAAGAATTTATTATATTAAACATAATAGATAACGATAACTTTAAAATCCTCCAAGATTTAAAGCATCCCAATATCGCCTTCTTTCTTATAGATCCCTGGGATTTCTACAAAGATTATACAGTAGATCTACCAGATGAAGAACTAGGTAAGATTGGTATATTCCCTAATAAGGATAATGAAATAGCAGTATTTAACATAGTAACCCTAGGGAAGACATTTCAAGAAAGCACGGCCAATCTTCTAGCACCTATCATAATTAATGCAAAAGAAAAAAAGGGTAAACAATTCATTCAAAATGATACCATCTACACCACAAGACATAGTCTCTTTTTAGAAAGAGATGGTGAATGATATGCTGATTTTGAATAGAAAAATAGGTGAAAGCATCATTCTAGATGATCATATAGAAATAAAAATACTAGAAATTCAAGATGGAAGAGTTAAAATAGGCGTAGAAGCCCCAAAGACTGTTTCCATATTAAGAAAAGAAGTATATGATGAAGTAATAGAAGAAAATAGGAAGTCCTTGGAAATGGATATAGATGTATTAGATTTGTTTAAAAAGAGATAAAAATTTGTGCCAGCTAAAATAGCCGGCACATTTATTTTTTTATCATCCTAAGTGATAACGAAGAATCTTACCCCAATAAATAATACAAAGCCCCAGCAGCCAACCTCTTATGCCAAACAAAGAGCTCTTTCTTTTTTAATCTATAGAATGATCCACCTAAAAACCCGGTAGCTAATATGGCTATATAAAAGAGACTACCCGTATGCAATCGAAAACTCCTAAGAGCCATATAACCATGAACAATTCCCAAAACAATCAAAGCTATTCCAAAAGGTTTGTGTAATTTTCTTAAAAATTTTACTACTTTAAAGAATGATTTGTTCTTGGTCTTAAAAAACTTCCTATTTATTAGATTCAATACATATGGCAATAAAACTACACCAAATATTATTACACTTAACCGGCCTAATAGGGCATAATTCATAAGAAATCCCCCTTTATTCAGAAACTGTACCAACAACAGGCATTCTACTAAGAACTGATACACCATGAGGAGAAACATCCTTAATTTCTTCAGTTAAGTCTTTTCCGGCTTCAAACCCATTATGCTCGCCATCTCCCCACATTGCCGAATCGGTCACATCATATATCACACCATCAACAGCAACATAAGCAGGACGCCCATCTTTACCATTATACTTGGCCAATTCATCAAGGGTCAATACTAGCTCATCTTCAGAAGCTACTGGTGGAGTGTCCACTTCATCCCTACCGTTACTAGAACAAGCTACCAAAATAAAACTCGAGATTATCAATATAGTTAAAATAAAATACATTCCTTTCTTCATACAAAAACTCCTTTCGAATTTTTTAACAAATTAAAGTAATACTGTATTTTTTCTATACCCTGTAAAAAAAGAATCTATGCAGTAAATTGATAAAAAATAAATAAGACACTAGCTCAAAGGATATGATAATATATAAATAACAAATCAGAAACACCCAGATAAAATATAGCCATGAAAAGTTCTTGAGGAAGATTAAAGGATAAAAGAAACCATTGTTTATTATTTCTTTTTAATATATAGTTATATTTAATAGATAAGTTGGAAGGGGGTCTTGAAATGACCAATGAGGAATTTCAAAAATTAGTACTTAAAAAACTTGACAAGCTTGACAACTTAGAAGAAGGGCAAAAAAATCTAGAACTTGAAGTAAAGAATATCAGTAAAAAATTAGATGGTGTAGTGGAGCAAACAGCTGATTTAACGGAGTTTAGATTTGAAGTAAAGTCAGAATTAGAAGATATAAAAACAAGCATTTCTAGAATAGAAATAGCCACTGCAGATAATTGGAGCGACATAGCTAGATTAAAATAAATTTACAAAAATGCTAAATTAAAGTTTTCTACTTTAATTTAGCATTTTTATTTAGTACATGTCCAACAAAGTTGGTTTTATTGGACCTTTACTCTTTTTTCCTTTTAATGACAAAGTTAATATAAGATTAAATAATCAACAAACTTCTCCGATAATATACAATATAAGCAATACTAATTCGAAATTTTGCATATAGTCAATATAAAATGGGGGTATCATATTGAAAATTTATATAGAAAACCAAATACTAGAATTTAACAACGATAAAAATGAAATCGATAAGATATTAAACGAGATAGAAAAAGAGATCACTAAAAGCTCAAAAGTACTTAATTCATTGGTAATTGATGATCATGAAATATTCAGCGACTACTACGACTATTTCTTAGACAATATCAAGGTAATAGAAAAAGTAGAAGTAGTCTTACTAACTTATAAGGACTTAGTAAATGAAACACTAATCTCTACAAAAAAATACCTGGATAGAACGGAACAACCAATAGAAAATCTAGCTAATAACTTCTATAAAAGCCCAAGTGTTAAGGCGTGGAAGGATTTGAACGACTTATTAGAGGGAATCAGTTGGTTAATCGGCACTTACTCAACAATAGATAATGATAGAAACTTAAATAATGTTATAGGTAGCTATGAAAGCTGGAATCTATATTCAAAAGAGATTATTTCATTAAATGACATACTAGTAGACTTAGAAGATGCACTATCAAATCAAGATAATGTAGCAATAGGAGATATGCTATCTTATGAAATAAAGCCTATGTTCAATACCATGGCAGATAAGATATCGGAACTTGTTGATGCGAAGGAGAATTTAAATGATCTTAATTGATAACTTGAATATTCTAAAATTATCCTATTCAGATATTTAGGATAAAATCAAAGAGTTTGAAGATGAAGAAGATCTTCTTTGATGAAAGGAGAATAAAATGAAAAAAATATTAGTTACAGGTGCAGATGGATTTATAGGTAGCCATTTAGTGGAGGAATTAGTTAGAAAAGGACATAAAATTAGAGCCTTTGCATACTACAACTCTTTTAATTCCTGGGGTTGGTTAGATTCATTACCTAAAGAAGTAATAGAAGAGATAGAAGTATTTACAGGAGATATAAGAGATCCAAATGGAGTTAGAGAATCAATGAAAGAAATTGATGAAGTATATCACTTGGCTGCGCTTATAGCTATACCTTTTAGTTATCATTCACCAGACTCCTATGTAGATACAAATATAAAAGGTACTTTAAATGTACTGCAGGCAGCGAGGGATTTAAATACAACTAGAATACTGATTACATCAACCTCAGAAGTATATGGTACAGCTCAATATGTACCAATAGATGAGAAACATCCTTATCAAGGTCAGTCACCTTACTCAGCTACAAAAATTGGAGCGGATAGGATGGCTGAATCTTTTTATAGAAGTTTTGATATGCCTATTACTATAGTAAGGCCCTTTAATACTTATGGCCCAAGACAATCGGCAAGGGCAGTTATACCTACAATAATTACGCAACTATTAGCGGGCAAAGAGGAAATTCAACTTGGGTCTCTAACACCCACTAGGGATTTTAACTATGTAAAAGATACTGTAAATGGTTTTATAGAAATAGCAAAATCAGATGGAACCATAGGTGAAGAAATCAATATTGCAACACAAGAAGATATATCAATAGGCCAATTAGCTGAAGAACTAATAAGACAAATTAATCCTAACGCCAAAATCATATGTGACGAACAAAGACTAAGACCTGAAAATAGTGAGGTAAATAGACTACTAGGGTCTAATGAAAAGATAAAAAGATTAACTAACTGGAGGCAAAACTATACA
This sequence comes from Tissierella sp., assembly GCA_012735585.1. Lineage (GTDB taxonomy): Bacteria > Bacillota > Clostridia > Tissierellales > Tissierellaceae > JAAYTL01. The sequence goes on along the minus strand of JAAYGX010000046.1, from coordinate 5,085 downwards.
TTTGAAGAAGGTCTAGCAGAGACTATTGAATTTTTTAGGTTAAACTTAGAAAAATATAAATCTGATATATACAATCTATAGACAAGGAAGCGATAAAAAGGACAAATTCATTCCCCTATCTATTCCCAATTTAAAAGGTAATGAGCTTAAATATGTCACACAAGCAATCAAAACTGAATGGGTATCTACCGGTGGACCCTATGTTAGTGATTTTGAAAATAAAATAGCAGAATATGTAAGTTCTAGAGGAGCTGTATCTTGTCAAAATGGTACATCAGGTCTTCATGTTGCACTTATGGTATGTGGTGTAAGCAAGGAAGATGAGGTAATAGTACCTACACTTACATTTATAGCAGCTGTAAATCCAGTGAAGTACATTGGAGCTGAGCCTATATTTATGGATTGTGATGACTCTCTTTGTATGGATGCAAACAAGCTATTAGAATTTTGTTTAAATGAATGTAGTTTTATAGATGGAAAGCTCATAAATAATCATACTAAGAAGCATATCAAGGCTATAATAGTAGTCCATGTATTTGGAAATATGGCTAATATGGAAAAGATAATGAAAACTGCAGAACGATTTAATCTTAAAGTTATAGAAGATGCTACAGAAGCTTTAGGAACATATTATACAGATGGACAATATAAAGGCAAATATGCAGGAACTATAGGAACCGTAGGAATCTACTCCTTTAATGGAAACAAGATTATCACAACTGGCGGCGGAGGGATGATAGTCTCAGATAATGAAGAGTTACTAAACCAGGCTAAGCACCTCACAACACAGGCAAAAAGCGATGAATTATACTATACTCATGATGAAATTGGCTACAACTACCGTATGACTAATCTTCAGGCAGCTTTAGGTCTAGCACAACTGGAACAACTAGAAGATTTTATTGGTATTAAAGAAGACAATTATAATCTATATAAAGAAGCTATTAATGAAATTCAAGGATTGTCAATATTGGATTTTGAAGAAAATATCAGGAGTAATTATTGGTTTTATGCACTAAAATGTAATGACAGTTTCCCTTTAAACAGAGATGAAATCATTGAGTATTTATCCTCAAAAGGAATACAATCAAGGCCAATATGGGGATTGATAAATGAACAAAAGCCTTATATAGTAAGTCAAAGCTACAAAATTGAAAAGGCCAAGCATTATATAGAGCGTATTGTAAATATACCATGTAGTTCTAGTTTGTCAGATGAAGAGGTCAGATATGTAATAGAATGCTTAAAAATTATAAATTTAGAATAATTTGAATCTAGGATGTGTTTTAATGAATATAGAAACTCTTTTAATAAATGAAGATTTTACCCTAATTGAAGCTATGGAAACCCTAGATAAAATAGCCAAAAAGGTTTTGTTTGTAGCTGAGGATAGAAAGTTAGTAGCTACCCTAACAGATGGGGATGTCCGAAGATGGATACTAAAAAAAGGTAGTCTGGATTCAAAGATTACTAATATTGCAAATTATAAGCCTAAGTTTTTATTGGAAAGAGATAAAGTTGATGCTAAAAGTTATATGAAAAAATATTCAATAGAAGCACTTCCTATAGTAGATGAAGAAATGAGAATCCTTTCGGTAGTATTTTTAAATGATACTGAGATATCTATAAGAAAAGAGATTAAATTACCTGTAGTTATTATGGCGGGTGGTCTAGGCACAAGACTTTATCCCTATACAATAATACTTCCAAAACCTCTCATTCCGGTTGGAGAAATTCCTATTGCTGAGCATCTTATCAATAGATTTAACAAATATGGATGCAGGGATTTTTATTTAATAGTAAATCATAAGAAAAATATGATCAAAGCATATTTTAATGAGGTTGAAAAAGACTATACTTTGAATTATATTGATGAAGATAAGCCTCTAGGGACGGGAGGAGGGCTCAGTCTTTTAAAGGGAAGGATTAATTCTACATTTATATTATCCAATTGTGATATATTAATTGACCAAGACTATGAAAAGATATATCAATTTCATAAAAAAGAAAAAAACCTTATTACTATGGTATGTTCATTAAAAACCCTTAGAATTCCCTATGGTGTAATTGATATCGGTGAGAATGGTGAGATTGAAAATATAAAAGAGAAGCCAGAATTATCTTTTTTTACCAATACAGGTTTTTACATAGTTGAGCCATCGGTAATTGATGACTTAGAAGAAGATTTAGTAATAGGATTTCCTGATATAGTTGAAAAATATCGGAATCTAGGCGGTAAAATAGGTGTGTTTCCCATAAGTGAAAATAGTTGGCTAGATATGGGGCAATTGGATGAATTAGAAAAAATGAGAAGAAGGTTGAATTATGATGGGTAGAAATTTAGTGGTTAGGAGGGGATTTTAATACATGAGTCTAAAAACAAAAATAGGTTATTTTGCTGATGGGAAATGGGCACACGAAGCTTTTAAATTACTAATCAAAGATAATAGTATCGAAATAAAGTTTATATGTGTAAGATATGATTCAGAAGATTTAGTTTTAAAAAAATATGCAAGCGACCATAATATTGATTATATAAAGCATGATAATATTAATTCACCCGAATTTATCCAGTTAGTCAAGAAATATAATTGCGATTTGTTTGTGTCTATGTCCTTTAACCAAATTTTCAAGAATGAAATTATAAACTTACCAAAACTTAGATCAATAAATTGTCATGCTGGTAAGTTACCCTTTTATAGGGGTAGAAATGTACTAAACTGGGCTTTAATCAATGATGAAAAAGAGTTTGGAATAACGGTACATTATATAGATGAAGGTATAGATACTGGAGATATCATTTTGCAAAGAACCTTTGAAATAACGGATAATGATAATTATAGCACCCTACTAGAAACCGCTTATATTCAGTGTGCAAGTATTCTTTATGACGCAATAAAATTGTTGCAATTTGGTAAGGTGAAATCTATAAAACAAAGTGATATTAATAGATATGGATTTTATTGTGGTAGAAGAAATCAAGGAGATGAAGCATTGACATGGAATCAATCAAGCAGAGATATATTTAATTTTATTAGAGCTATATGTAATCCAGGACCTATGGCGAGGTCTATGTTAAATGGTAAAGAAATAAAAATTAACCAAGCATTGTTTCATGAAGATGCTCCTAAATATATTGGGATTCCAGGACAAGTTGTAGGAAAAACAAAAAATAGCTTTTTAGTAAAAACTATTGATTCAACAATAGAAATTACAGAGTATGAATATGATGGAGAGATTAGGATAGGAGATAGGTTTGAATGAAAAGTGTCTATATAATTGCAGAGGCTGGAGTAAATCATAATGGTAGCTTAGATTTAGCTAAGAAATTGGTAGATAAGGCTAAAGAATCTGGGGCCGATTGTATAAAGTTTCAGACCTTTGTTTCTAGCAATCTTGTTTCTAAGGATGCCAGTAAGGCTGAATACCAAAAACAAATAACTGGAAGTGAAGAAAGCCAGTATCAAATGCTACGTAAGTTAGAATTATCTTTTGAGGATTTTAAAGTATTAAATGAATATTGTAAAGAAAAAGATATTGAGTTTGCTTCTACAGCATTTGACCTAGATAGTTTAGAATTTCTTAATCAACTAGATATGCCATTTTGGAAAATCCCATCTGGGGAGATTACAAATCTTCCATATTTAATAAAAATAGCTAGTACAAAAAAAACTATCATAATGTCAACCGGCATGAGTACTTTGGATGAAGTTAGGGATGCTATGAGAGTTTTAAGGGATAATGGAGCATCAGACATTATACTCCTACATTGTACTACTGAATATCCTGCACCATATGAAGAGATCAACTTGAAGGCTATGGCTACTATAGGAGAAGAATTTGATATAAGTGTTGGGTATTCTGATCATACCAAAGGAATAGAGATACCAATAGCTGCAGTTGCTATGGGAGCAAGTGTAATTGAAAAACACTTTACCCTAGATAGAAATATGGAAGGACCTGATCATAAGGCAAGCTTAGAACCTAATGAGTTAAAAGCAATGATAGGTGCTATTAGAAATGTAGAAAAGGCAATTGGACATGGAATAAAGCAACCATCTGAATCGGAAAAAAAGAATATTTCTATTGTAAGGAAGAGTATTTTTGCAAAAACACATATAAAAAAAGGTGAGATATTTACAGAGGATAATATAACGGTAAAAAGACCTGGAAGTGGAATAAGTCCTATGAGATGGTTTGAGGTTGTTGGAGAACAAGCCATTAGAGACTTTAGAGAAGATGAGTTGATAGAGATATGAAGAAGAAAATATGTGTAATAACAGGAACAAGGGCTGATTACGGACTCCTAAGACCTTTGATTGAAAGGATAGACAAGGATGATGATTTAGTACTACAACTTATAGCTACAGGAATGCACTTATCTCTTGAATTTGGACAAACCTATAAAGAAATTGAGGATAATGGATATAGAATAGATGAAAAACTAGAAATGCTATTGAGCTCAGATACAACAGTTGGTGTATCTAAGTCAATGGGGTTGGCAATGATTGGATTTGCTGATGCATTTGAGAGACTAAAGCCTGATATGGTAGTTATATTAGGTGATAGATATGAGATCTTCTCTGCAGCAAGTGCTGCTATGGTAGCTAGGATACCGATAGCCCATATACATGGTGGCGAAACAACTGAAGGTGCATTTGATGAGGCGTTTAGGCATTCAATTACAAAGATGAGTTATTTACACTTTACTAGCACTGAAATATATAGGAAAAGGGTAATTCAACTAGGCGAAGATCCAGAAAGGGTTTTTAATGTTGGTGCAATTGGGATTGAGAGTATAAAAAGTTTAAAATTAATGGATAAGGATGAATTGGAAAAAAGTATGAACTTTAGACTTAATTCCAAGATTGCATTAGTAACATTTCATCCTGTTACGCTAGAAAATAGTACATCAAAAGATCAATTTCAAGAGTTATTAAATGCTTTAAATAAATTCGAGGACTTAAAGATAATATTTACGAAGGCAAACTCAGATACTAATGGTAGAGTTATTAATAAGATGATAGATAAGTATGTTAAGGAGAATGAAGATAGTACAATTGCATTTACATCATTAGGTCAATT
>JAAYGX010000045.1 GCA_012735585.1 Tissierella sp. | reverse complement strand
ATCCAACCTGCACGAGATATATGATAATCTCCTGCCTTTTCTCTATCCAGCTTCACTTGAAAATCTACATTTTCCAGTTGGATTTCTATACCTAAATTCACTCTCCACATCTCTTGTGCAGCTTGTGCTATCTTCTTATGAGCTTCAGAAGTATTATAAAGTAATACGATACTTTTAAAGTCTTCAACTGTCATGCCTTCCTCAGCTAAACCTTCGTCAAATAATCTTTTTCCTTCTTCTACATCGTAACCAACTAATTGACCTACATCATCACGATATTCATTTCCTTTGTCATCTTTCATACCAAATGGAACCACACCTTCAGCTGCAATCTGCCCACCTTGTGCGATCTTGTCAACTATGGTTTGACGATCAAGAGTCATTACCATGCCTTTTCTAACCTTTACATTGTTAAAAGGTTTTACATTAGAATTTAAATTATAATAGTAAGTACCAACCTGAGCTCCTATAACTAATTCTGGGTTATTTTGCTCCTTCATTTGAGCAACGACTGCTTGTGGCAGTGGTAATAAGAAATCATAGTCCCCGCCTTCATATTTTTGCCATGTGGTATTTTCATCAGGGATGATATCAAAATCAATGCCATCAAGTTTTATATTATCTTTATCATAATAGTTATCTTTTTTTCTAATTTTAATATTTGCACTATGCTCCCATTCTGTTAAAGTAAATGGACCATTGGATACATGAGTATTGGCATTTTTAGCCCAATCAGGATTCCCTTCCACTACTCCTTTATTAACAGGATATAATGCATAAAAAGCAGTTAACTCTAAGAAATAAGCTGTCGGTGACTCTAAAGTGGCCTCCAGAGTTTTTTCATCCAATGCCCTTACTTGAACTTCCGCTTCAGCCGTTTCTAGACGTTTTTCAAATACTAAATCGTTGATCGCTTCTTCATCCAAACCGGTAGTATCTAGCCCCTCTAATTCTTCTGGTAAAATTTCATTTACAGTAACAATACTTGGGTCATCGGGATCTTCGTATTTTCCAGGTCTAACTACGGAGTTATAGACTTCCCCACCCTTTAAATAATAAAGTTGATAAGCATAATCAGCAGCCAATCTAGGATCCAAAGCTCTCTTCCATGCAAATTCAAAATCATAGGCAGTAACATCATCTCCATTAGACCATTTGATATCATCTCTTAAAGTGAATGTATAGGTCAAGTTATCATCTGAAACCTTATAATCCTTAGCCATTCCCGGAACAACCTTTAAATTAGGATCGATCTTCATCAGTCCTACAAAAGTATGATCCAATACCCATGATTCATGAGTTCCTTGAGCCAATGCAGGATCTAAGGAGCCTGGTTCGCTAGAGTTATTTGTTCTTAATATCTTTTCACTTGCAACCGGTGGTGCCTCCACAGGGTCTTTTGTTTCTGACACTGGTGGTTCTGGATCTGACTCTTGTGGCGGTGCACAGGATGTTATAATTACAGCAAACAGTAACAATAAGCTAACAAACAAAATGAATTTCTTGCTCATATTTTCTCCCCCTTATTCTACTTGATAGTTTTACTACATTAGGCTAATTTACTAAAGTTCTTAAGTGTCTGTGTACAACTTATAATTAGTATATTTACTATTCATAAATAATAGACTATGTATTTAAATCAAAAAAAGATAATAACCTCCGCTATGGAAATTATTATCTCTTAAATTTGTTCCTACAAAATAGGAGGCCTAAACCACTTAAAAACCATAGTTTTTAGCCTGTCATTCTGAGACGTAGTCGAAGAATCTTGTTATACCAATACACTTCAGATCCTTCACTACCGTTCACCGAAAAGACACCGGTACAGGCAGGATGACAAAACAGGACTTTTTAGCGGTCTGCTGGACTTCCTTACCCTACTTTATATTATTTGTCATTTGCATTATTTCATCCGTTGTCTGTATCGTCTTCATACTTAATGAATATGCCCTTTGAGATATGATCATTTCTGTTAATGATTTTGCCAAATCTACATTGGATTGTTCCAATGCATATTGTCTAATATTTCCAAAGCCTTCTTCATTATCAATGGAATTGTAAACTTGTGCATTTGCATTTGGCAAATATCTTCCTTCGCCTAGTGGTATTAGTGAATTAAGGGACTCAGGATGATATAAAACCACTCTAGCTACTTCTACTTGACCCTGTTCTTCCATATCTTCATCTTGGAAGTTTTGTAGAATTCTACCATCAGGAGTTATAACTACTTTTTCATTAGACCATTCCTCTGGTTCTAGTTCATAGTCCATGCTCAAATAGTATCCACTGGCATTTGTGATGCTGCCATCTGGATTTAAATGAAAGTTACCATCTCTAGTTAAAGCTAGATTTCCCTCACCATCAAAAATTCCAAAGAATCCTTGTCCTTCAATAGCCATATCAAATTCACGTGGTGTATCTATAATAGCACCCTGCTGAAAGTTTACACTTGATACACCACTTTTTGTACCCATATTGATACTTGTATTGTTTGCATTATCAGAAAGTATGACATCATTTTCGTGGATTTGGTTTGTTAGTAGCTCCTGAAAGCTGATGTCTTTTCTTTTATATCCATAGGTATTCACATTAGCTATATCATCAGCTAAAGCATCCATCTTTCTTTGTGTTGCATGTAGTCCTGTTTTACCTATATTTAAAATAGAATTCATAAGTAGTCACCTATACCCTTCCAATTTCATTCACTGCTTGTCTCAAGGTTTCATCCATGCTAGTTAGTATCTTTTGATTGGATTCAAACTCCCTTGATATCTCTATCATTTTTACCAGCTCATCTGCTACATCCACATTAGATAGCTCCAAGAAACCTTGACGTATTTCTCCATCTATGGCATTATAGCCTGCACCAGATACAAATATAGTATCCCCTACAGTCTCCAAAGCTTGATAATCATCAAAATCCACTATAAATAACTTTACATCTGTGTTCATAATGTTGCCTTGATTATCTATTTGGAAATTTTCATCATATATATAGATAGGTCCCATTTCACCAAATGCATCTACACCTTGTACAGGATATCCTTCCATGGTAGTCAGCATATTATCATCATTTATGATAAAGTTACCATTTCTAGTAAAGCCAAGTCCATCTTCCATCTCTACAGCAAAGAAACCATTACCTGCAATTGCAAAATCCGACCTCTTATCTGTTTGTCCAAGTATTCCTTGTTCAAAATTCTTATATACAAGATCTATTTGATTACCAAACACAAAGTTTCCAATATCTTGTCTTTCATCTAATTTAGACCCACCAGAAAAATTCAGCATTTCTTGTGCTTCCATTGTGGATTGTACGATACCTTGGAACTTATACCCCGGGGTATTGACATTAGTTATATTTGAACCTGAGTTTTCTAACTTCTTTTGAAGTACATTCATATTTCTATTGACCGTTTCAATACTTCTTAACATAATTTCACCCTACCTTTCTAATAATCCTCTCAGTTTGATTAGTATCCTTCCATGAATCTGAGATACCCTTGGAGTTGATATATCTAATATATAGGCTATTTCTTTCAAAGTTAGTTCCTCTACATAGTATAGATTTAGTATGATCTGCTCTCTTTCATCAAGCAAAGTTATAGCCTTTTTAAGCATTGATTTTCTCTCTTTTTGAATCAGTATATCCTCAGGCCCCTCTACATTATTGTCTTCGATTATATCTTTTAAATACATATCACTACCATCACTAGAAAATATGGTTGTTTCCAAGGATATATTTGATAAATAATGTACAGTTTGATGAATTTTAGACAATTCCTTTTTATCTATACCTAGTTCTTCTATGATTTCATCTTCATCAGCAGATCTAAGGTGCTTTCTTTCTAACTCTTCCTTAGCCTCATAGTATTGATTCAGCTTAGTTATTCTGTCTCTTGATACTGGACCAGCCCTTCTTAACTCATCTAAAACTGCCCCCCTAATTCGTAGGGTTGCATAGGCCTCAAAGGGTACATTTTTATCCTTATCATATTTTTTGATAGCATCCATCAAACCAATGACCCCAATATTGATTAAGTCATCTAGTTCATAATTATATCCAACATCCATCTTAGAGACCAACCTCTTTACTAAAGGTAAATGTTTAATTATTAAATTTTCATGTTCAGAATATGCATAAGCCATGGAATACTCCTTCCATCTTCTTTACTTTTTTCTTATACCTTCTCGATCATTCCCAAAACATCTATCTCAACATCATTAGGAACCTCACTTAATGACAGTACTGCAATATGTGGGAAAGTATATGAGATTAAATTCCTAAGAGCAACCCTAGTTTTTGGCGAAGCTAATATTACAAATTGCATTCCAGCTACTAATAGTGTGTCGCTGACAGTCTTTATATTGTCGAATATTTTTGTTATTACATCAGGCTGCAATACAGGTATTGAACCAGATGTTGACCTTTGTATATTATTTCCAATAAGCTCTTCTAAATCTGGATGAACAGTTACAACAGATAAGACCCCTTCATGGTTAAGATGATATTTGACAATAGTTCTCTTAAGGGCTTGTCTCACATGCTCAGTCAAAGTTTCCGAATCCTTAATCATGGTGCCATAATCAGCTAATGTCTCTAAAATTGTAACCAAATCATTGATCGGTACATTTTCCTTAAGTAAATTTTGAAGTACTTTTTGTACCTCTCCTAAGGACATAATATCTGGTATAAGTTCATCTATTACAACACTATATTTATCCTTGATTCCTTCTAATAATTGTTTAACTTCTTGTCTACCTAATAATTCATAACTATTATTTTTTATAATTTCTTTTAAATGAGTAATCAAGACTACAGTAGGATCTACCACTGTATATCCTTCTAGTTCAGCTTTTTCCCTATCCCCTTCATCAATCCACAAAGCCTCAAGTCCAAAAGCTGGCTCTTTGGCAGGTATTCCTTGGAACTCAAAATCAGATCCTCCAGGCTCAATTACCAAATATTTATTGACATAAACCTCTCCACCTGCCACTCTATTGCCTTTTATTTTAATCACATAATCATTAGCATTTAATTGGAGATTGTCTCGAATTCGAATTGGATTCAGTATAATTCCCAGTTCATTTGCACATTGTCTACGAATGGCCATGATATGACTTACAAGATTATTGTCATTACCATCATCAGTTAATGATATGAGTCCATATCCTATCTCCAAAGATATAGGCTCTACTTGGAAGGTCATGACCCCTTCTTCAGGCTCAGGCTCTCTTACCTGCTGTTCTATCATAGCTTCAGCCCTTCTCATCTCCTGCTCCTGTTCCACCTTTTCATTTTCCATCAGTAAATATCCAGCCCCACCTAGTATAATAGCCATTAGAACAAATGGTACAGTTGGAAAACCTGGCACCACCCCTATAATCAGCAATACTACTCCGCCAATCATCAAAACCTTGGATGAACCTAATATCTCTCCTCCAAGGGATTCACCAAAGCTTAGATTATCATCAGATCTTGTAACGATAATACCAGAAGCAATGGAAATCAGTAGTGAGGGTATCTGGCTCACTAGTCCAGCACCTATAGTAAGCTTTCCAAATACATCTAGGGCTTCCATAGCACCCATACCTTCTTGAATACTGAATAGTAGGATACCTCCAACTAAATTAATTATGGTAATAACAATACCAGCTATGGCATCACCTTTAACAAACTTACTAGCACCATCCATAGAACCATAAAATCCCGCTTCCCTTTGAAGGTCACTTCTTCTCCTTTTAGCCATATCTTCATCTATAAGGCCTGAGTTTAGGTCTGCATCTATAGCCATCTGTTTACCTGGCATAGCATCTAGGGTAAATCTAGCAGTTACTTCTGAAACCCTGCTGGCACCACTTGTTACAACAACCATTTGAACTATAATAATAATGATAAATATGATTGCACCTACAATATAGTTGTTTCCTGCAACAAAATCACCAAAGGCACTAATAACTCTACCTGCATTACCATCACTCAGTATCAATCTAGTAGCAGATATATTAAGTGCCAATCTAAACATAGTAGTAATAAGTAGCAATGTAGGGAAAGTTGAGAATTCTAGTACACTATGGGTAAATAGGGTAAGTAGTAGTATCGTTATACCTAATGCCATACTCATAACAAGTAACAAATCCAAAAATCCGCTAGGAATAGGTATGATGATTACACCTATTATAGCCACTACGAAAAATGCAATTACCACATCATTATATTTACTTATACTAGCTAGGGTCTTCTTAATTATTGCTGGCATCTTATGACTCCTTTAATTAAATCTTATATTTCTTCTTTTTATTCATTTCATAAACTAAAGCTAATATTTCTGCTATGGACTTGTATAAGTCCATAGGTATGTAGTCTCCTACTTCCACATCCTTATACATAGTTCTTGCCAGTGGCTTATTTTCCAAAATTGGTACATCATGTTCTTTAGCCACTTCTTTAATCCTCTGTGCCAAAAGGTCTGCACCCTTTGCAGTAACAATTGGAGCTTGATCTATCTCTGTATCATATCTTAAAACAACAGCTATATGAGTAGGGTTGGTGATTACCACTGTTGATGAAGGTATATCCGCCATCATCCTTCCCATAGCTATTTCCCTTTGCTTTTGTTGTCTAGCTGATTTTACTTGAGGATTTCCTTCCATTTCCTTATATTCATCTTTAATTTCTTGCATAGACATACGTAGATTTTTCTTGTAATCTCTTTTCTGCATTACATAATCTAAGATTCCCAGTCCAATCATGATAAATACAATATCCATAGTCAGTTCCTTGACAAAATCCATTAAAAAAAAGAATAATTTTTCAGTACCTATATTTCCACTATTCATTATTTGTTTAGCAGAATCCATCAGGTTATTAAAGGCAATATAGAAAACTAATATTAATTTCAATAAATTTTTAACCAAGTTAAACATGGCCTTAGCCGATACTATATTTTTAAATCCCTCTATAGGATTTAGTTTCTTTATATCAGGTATAATCGGTTTAGTGGTGAACAAAAATCCTGTTTGTACTATATTGACCAAGTAGCCCATCAGCATTGCAATGGCCATAACCGGAAAAACAAAAAGTCCATATTGTACTATACTCTCCATTAGAAGAGTCCCTGCAGTAGCTGAAGTTAGCTCAATATTTGACATATCAATAGTAAAATAATTCTCCATATATCTACGGCCATTGATATACAAGTATTGTCCCAACAAGGAAGCAAGGATTGTAAATACAAACAAGGAAACAGAAGCATTTAGATCAGAACTCTTTGAAATCTGACCTTTTTTTCTGGCATCGCTTAACCGCTTGGGGGTGGCCTCTTCAGTTTTAGAATCTTTATCACTCATCTTTTATTCTCCTATTTCACATATAAAAACCATAGTTTTTAACTAAGTTGATGTCCCTACAGAGCAAACAACCTAAGAAAATCCTCCAAATAACTAGGCATCAATGATACAATATTGCCTATTCTACCGATAATCCATGCCAACATTGTAAGTGTAGCAAAATAGCTAACTCCAGATTTAATTGGCATACCCAACATCAGTACATTGATCTGAGGTACCGTCTTGGATATAACACCCAATACCACATCTATAACCAATACTACAATAATCATAGGTGCAGCTAAGTTTATAGCCAATTCAAAGGCCGTTGAAAACAAAGTTATAATACCCTCTACACCTGATCCAGTGATATTTAAATCCCCTATGGGTATTACTGCAAATGAATTTATCGTAGCCCCTATGACCCTATGGTGTAAGTCCAAGATAAAAAACACAGAGATCGATAACCAATAGTAAACCCTTCCATAGTGGGAAGCTTGGATGCCCATTGCAGGATCATATACAGATGCCATAGAGAAACCAACTTGAAAGTCAACCAGCTGTCCAGCTATTTCAATAGCTGCAAAGACCAACTTAGTCAGATAACCCATTGCCAAACCAAGAAAAGCCTCGTAAATCGCAGCAAACAAGAGAAAAAACAAATCATTTGCCACTTCAGCATTAGGTACCACACTATGAATCAACAGACTTAAAATCATAGACAAGGCCACTTTAAATATATTGGATAAACCCTTATAGGAAAACCCTGGACAAACAACTATAAAAGTAGTCACCCGTATTAAAATTAAGATATAAGTTTGTAAATGTATGGTCATGTCTCTTACCCTATGGTCTCTATTAAGGCGAATAATTCATGGGTCAGGGATATTATTTTATTAATCATAAAGCTGCCAAATATTATCAAAGCAAAGAACACAGCGATTATCTTTGGAACAAAACTTAAAGTTTGTTCTTGAATCTGGGTAGTCGCTTGTAATATAGAGATGATCAATCCAACAGCCAAGGCAATCACTAAGACTGGCCCCGCTACCAACATTATGGTAAAAAATGCTTTTCTCATTATAGACAAAACTAAAACTTGAGTCATATCAATCACCTCTTAAGCAAAACTTTTCAACAAGGACTCAACGATTAGGTACCAACCATCCACCAAGACAAATAACAAGACCTTGAATGGCAAAGAAATCATCACTGGCGGCAACATAAACATCCCCATGGACATCAATATACTGGCTACAACCATATCTATCACTAAAAATGGTATAAATACAATAAATCCTATAGAAAAAGCTAATCTCAGCTCACTAATAGCAAAAGCTGGAACCACTACCGTAAGAGGTAGATCCATTGGCTCAGCTACATTCTCACTTCCTGACGCCCTTAAAAACAAGGCCAAATCCTTTTCTCTAGTTTCATTTAACATAAATTCCTTCAAAGGGTCCGTTGCCAAATCAAAGGCTTCTTCTTGACTGATCTCATCTGCAAGATAAGGCTGTACAGCCGTTTCCATTACTTCTGTATATATGGGTTGCATTATAAAGAAAGTAAGAAACAAAGCCAGTCCTATTAAAAGTTGATTTGGTGGACTTTGTTGAGTACCCATTGCATTTCTCAAAAATGACAATACAACTATAATCCTAGTAAAAGAAGTCGTAAGTATCAAAAAAGATGGGGCCAATGAAAGAACCGTCAATATAACAAATAACTTAACAGTATCTACAGTAGCTGCAGGATCTCCTTCAGTACCAAATATTATGTCTAATGGATTAGCTAGAACCCTTTGTGGTATCAAAATCATCAGAGCGATGATTATTGTCATTCTTAAATATCGGTATTTTTTGCCCAATTTTCTTCCTCATTTCAAGATAATACTTATGCCCTTCTTCTTCTGACTCAACCAATAGATCATGTATTTCTTCCTTACTTAATTCTTTCAATATCTCACTACTATTTTCATTAAAACTCATTAAATAATATTGCCCACATATCTCTGCAAGCCCCAAATATGAGTTTTTATTCACCTGGATCCTCTCAACAATCTTAATTAGTTTTGTTCTTCCTGTCATATATTTATTAAGGTACTTTAAAATCCAGTTAGCTAAAAATATTACTATAGCTAATATTATTAAAGCTTGAATCAAAGAGAAGAAACTATCCACATCCATTTACTTGTTCCCCCTACTGCACAATGATATCAGTAATATATACATCCTGTATAGCCATTATGTTTATAGACTCATTGATATCATCCATAATGTCTAGTTTAAGATTTAGTATCATATTCTCATCCATAAAATCATCAGCAGACTTATCCCTTAAATTTGATATAACTAAATCACGAATTTTACTCATATTTCCATTTATGTCATCGCCATAATCCTCATTGGTATACATAAGGGCTACTGAAATTTTTAAATATCTTTTAGAATTATTTTCAGATTTTAGATTGACCACAAATTCATCTAAAGGAATCGTATACTCACCATTTGACTTAAGAATAGCTGAAAAGTCTGGCATATCATTTTCTGATATTAATAAAAAACCAATCCCCAAAACTAATATTAGAATTGCAGTTAGTAAAACAATTATAAGTATTTTGTCAAGACTTCTTTTTTCTTTAACTTCCATTACTATCACTTTCCTCATCAAATATTATTAATATATTAACTCGTCTATTACTAGCACGATTTTCAATACTATCATTTGGCACAATAGGTCTATGTTCCCCATATCCTACTGCGGATAGTCTAGCTGGGTCTACATTTTCCTCATCAATTAGATGCCTAACTACAGAAACAGCCCTTGCAGTTGAAAGTTCCCAGTTAGTAGGAAATCTTGCACTTGACTCAGGTACATCATCTGTATATCCTTCAACAACCAATTCATTATCAAAATCATTAATTAAATCCTCTAATTGCTTCAAAACTTCTATACCTTCTAGTTTCAAAGATGCACTACCTGGTTCAAAGAGTATAGCGTCTTTCATCTCAACAAATACACCCTTAGCATTCATACTTACTGATACGTTCTCTCCTAATTCTCCTGCATCCAAATAATCCGAGACCTTATCATATAATTCTTTGTTTTCCATATACTGTTCAGTTAACTCTATAATACTATCCTGTTCACTTAAAATTGATTCTCCACCTGAGCCTGAAAGTATAGATTGGAATGATGAAGCTACACTTTGAAACTTTACCGCATCTACATTTGACATTGAGAACAATAATATAAAGAAAGTTAGTAAAAGGGACATCATGTCGGAGAATGTAGTCATCCAAGCTGGACCACCATCTCCACCGCCACCATCTTCACCACGTCTTTTACGTCTACTCATAGCTACTCGCCTCTCTTAAATCACCCATGTCTTTTTCTAATTCCTGCTTCTCTTCTAGTGAAAGATATGATGCTAGTCTTTCCTCTATAAGTCTAGGGTTACTACCCGCTTGAATTTCTAGGATTCCGTCTATAATCAGTTCACCTGTAAACATCTCTTCATCAGTTTGAGATTTTAAATTGTTTGCTATTGGTAAAAAGAATAAGTTGGCTGCCAAACTTCCATAAAATGTGGTAATAAGTGCTGTAGCCATACCAGAACCAATTGTAGTAGGGTCATTTAACTCACCAAGCATTATAATAAGCCCTATAAGAGTACCCAACATACCAAATCCCGGAGCTAAATCTCCCCATTTAGTAAATACATCTTGACCAATTCTATGTCTTCTTTCAATAGCATCTAGATTTAACTCTAATATTTCTCTGATAGTATCAGCATCCATTCCGTCTACAACCATTTGTAAACCTGTAGACAACAACTCATTATTCATATCGCTTATATCATCTTCCAAGGATAATAGTCCATTTTGTCTAGCTTTCTTAGATAAATCTGAGAACATCCTCAATAGTCCAACTCTATCATCCTTTGGTGATAATAGGAGAACCTTCATAACATTAGGTATCTTAGATATTGTCTTGAAAGGGAAACTTATCAATAAAGCACAAAATGATCCAACTACAGTTATCAATAGAGAAGGTACGTTTATGAAACTGTTGATACTTCCGTCTATCATTATAGACCATATAATAACCGCTGAACCTGCTACCAAGCCTATTGTAGGCCATATATTTCTTTTCATTGAATTCCCCCCGGTAACTTTATAAAAATACTTCTTCTGTAGTCTTTTATCTTATCTACTATAACATCTATCTCATCAGTGACTCTCAATGTCTTTCCATCAATTAATGTAATGATTGTATCATGTGCTTCATCTATTCTGTAAATCAAGTCAGAATTCAAACAAAACTCTTTTTTGTTTATTCCCATAAGCATTATCATTTTAAAAACCCCACTTTTTAATGTGTATTTTGCCATCCAGGGACCGCTATTCTTATCATTCCGGGACGTAGTCGAAGAATCTGTTGCACCAAGGCATTCAAGATCCTTCGCTACCGTTCAGAATGACATTAATTATCTCAGGATGACAGTCTTAATTATCTCTTAAGGTTAATTAATTCTTGTAACATTTCATCTGATGTTGTGATACTTCTTGAGTTCGCTGAGTATGCTCTACTTGCAACGATCATTTCAGTAAACTCATTAGCTAAGTCAACATTGGACATCTCTAGGAAACCTTGGTTGATGGTTCCATATCCAGATGAGCCTGCAATACCATATTGAGGTTGTCCTGAGTTGTTTGAATCAATGTAGTTGTTTCCTCCCGCTTTAGTCAAGCCTTCAGGGTTACTAAATCTAGCCATACCCATTTGTCCAAGTACATATGCCGTTGCTACACCTTCTTCATCAGTATAAACCGCAGTAATCAATCCTGAAGTATCTATTGAGTAACTTTGAAGTTCAGGGCCACCTTCTTCTCCATTTAGGGTTTCAGGTATTCTGATCGTAGTCATAAAATCATTGATTTCCGTTCCATCAAAATCAGCTGGATCCACTTCGAAGTCATGATTCCCATCTTCATCTATTTCCACTGCTTCACCATCACCATATCCTAAAACTCTCTGACCACTTGCATTTACTAAATTACCTTCAGCATCTCTAAAGAATGCTCCATCTCTAGTATAATTTACTACACCTATTGTTTCGTCTTCAACATTTACATCAGATGACACCATAAAAAATCCTTCATTTTCAATACCAAAGTCTAAGTTTCTATTTGTAGGTTGTAAAGCTCCTCCCCCCATCATCATATCAATGGATCCTACTTTAACTCCTAGTCCGATTTGTCTAGCATTGATACCCCCTAGTCCATTTCCAGAAGGTGCAGACGCATTTGCTGTAGTTTGGCTTAGCATATCTTGAAAACTTACTCTACTTGATTTATAAGCAATTGTATTAACATTGGCTATATTGTTGGCTATAACGTCCATTTTCGTTTGGAATCCTCTCATCCCACTTACACCTGAATATAATGACCTTAACATTTTATACATTCCTCCTAAATTTACTCCGCATCTGTCAGTCAGCGGATCAATGGCCCCCATTAGGTCCAGCCATATTATTTGATAATTATTGCACTATCTATGTTTGTAACTGTATCTATTTCAGAATTTCCCATTGCAGTAATAATAGTTCTATTTTCTACACTAGCTATAAAAGCCATATCCTTGTATAACATTAGGCTTTCCTTGCCCCCTTTGGCTTCTAGCTTGTCCATACCATTACTGATAAGGTTCATATCCTGTTCTTGTAGTCTAATACCTCTCTCAACCATTCTTTGCTGAGCATGTCCAGATATTTTAATAGATGTGTTTGTTTTTAAAGTATCATCTAATACCTTCTTAAAATCTGTAGTGATGTTATTTGACTTATTGACACCAGTATTTTGTGTAGGTAATAGATGTCTTCTGTCTATTCTAAAAGTCATTCACTCACCCCGGGATCAACTTCACCCATAGAACCTTCTTCCGGATAATCATTCATGTAGTCTTCTCCTGAATAATCTTCTCCTATATTCTCATACCCCGGATATCCTTGCTCAATACCTTCATATCTTGGATATCCTAGTCTATATCCATCAAATCCCAAAGCTTCCATTAGGATTTCCATTGCCTCATTGCAGCATGGTTCAGGCTCTGGTTCTTCTACATTAGTGATACCTACTATGGATCCTAGGTTATACTCTTTGCCATTCACTTGGGCTACTGCGTATCCGTCTTGGAATTTAACTTTTTCAACTACACCAGTTAGTTCTTCATTTCCATCTGTTACTGTAACCTCTTTACCAATTAGGCCAATTGTATACTGTTGTTGATTCATCATAGCTAGTACATTTAAGCTTTCACCAATTTCTTGCATTTGTTCCAACATAGTAAATTGGGCCATTTGAGTTAGATAGTCGGTTTTACTACCACCACCGCCGCTACTACCATCACTAAAGGGTGTTTGGTTTTTCATTTCTGCTGCCATTATTTGAAGGAAGTCATTTACTGATAGATCCTTGCTATAGGTGTTATCACTTGCTATATGATTAGAATGTGCAGTGAAATTTCTTATTTCCATCTTCTTACCTCCTTTAAGCTAATATATTTAGTCCATTTGAACCTGAGATAGGGTTCGTATATCCTTCACTTGTAATAGGATCCCCTATACCATTTGATGATATCATCCCATGATTTGTTCTGAAAGGATTCTTTCTGTTGTTTTGACTATTATTACTTGAGTTGGATTGATTGTTTGAGTTGAAGTTCAGGTCAACTTGTACCTTTGATATGCTAATCTCTTGTTTTGCTAGCTTATCGTTAAGCTGGTTCATATGGTTGTTGAACAACTCTCTAACTTGCTCATTCTCAACTAAAATTCTAGCTATCAGTTTTCCCTCTTCCATTTTCAAAGTCACATCGACAACTCCAAGTTCCTCTGGATGAAGTTTTACTTTCATGGAAGAATTTTCACCATCGGCTTTTATATCCATCAACTCAATAATGGTGTCATTTACCCTTTGGATACTTTCATCAAAGTCAATATTTCTCTGTGCTATCGGTTCCTGGCTAATTTCACCTGTAGTAGCCTTTTCCAATTTAAATCCATGGACTTGGTTTTGGCTAAGATCAAGATCACTGTTTTTACTTTCTTTTACATTAACATCTTTGAAACTTACTTCTTCCTTTACTTCTATGTCCTTGTCAATTGAAATTGACTGTGATTCAGATAATCTTGCTTCAGCATTTACAGAATCTTTTTCTAGGTTTTCCATTGAAACTTGTCCTAGATTTAGCTTTTTGATATCTGGTTTCTCTGTATCATTTGCAAGCAAAATTTCATTTTCAAGTTCCAAGGAAAAATCCTTGTTTCCCTCTAGCTCTGTTTCAGTTATTGAACTTTGTACTTCCATAGCATCTTCCACAGTTTCCATATTTGCAACTAAATTTTGATCCATAGTAGGGATATCCATATCTACAGACTCTACCATCTCTGGATTTCCACCGTCAACTATCTGCTCACTATCCACATTCTGGCTAGTATTCATTAACATCCAAGGGATATTCATTGGGTTAAAAAGTAGTTGATCTTCTTCCTCTTCTATTAACTCAGTCGCAGTTTCTACTAGATTAAGCAAATCAGATGCCATATCCATCTCTTCACCATCCGCCATACCCGCTACCTGAGCTAATACCATAGAGAAATCATCTTCTCCTTCAGCTACTTTTGTAGTTGTTCCAGTAGGAATGTTTTGTATTTTTACTATTTGTGCACTGTTTATCTCCATTGTTTTTTTCACCTCCTTTAAATATGATATATATCACTATCATCCTCTTACATTACTCCTGTTTTTCCATATTTTAGTACTGCCATTTCATCTAGTTCTTTCTGTTCTGCATTCATTAGCTCTTCTTTATATATGTTGTAGTCTTTTTCCTTAAGTTTTTCCATAATTTTTCTGTTTTTTTGGGCTTCTAATAGTTCTAGTCTTTGTTTCTCTAACTTTTTAGTTGTTTCATCGATTAGTTTTATCTGTCTTTCTATCTTTTCTTCTATTGACTGTTTGAAAAGATATTGTTGTTTTAGTTCATTTATATTTTTAAGAGTCAAAATCTTTTTCTTTATATTTTCATCTTCTAGTCTTAAACTATTCAATCCATTTTGTTGATATTGTAGTTCATTTTGTATTGAAGCAAATACTTTAGCTGTATCTCTTTCGCTATCTTCTCTCCACTCCAATACTTTTTCTAAGGAAAATTTATATGCCCTCAATTATATCCTCCCAATTACTTATCTTATTTAAATAAACTCTCAAGTATTTCCAAAGTCTCGTCTTGTGTATATCTTTCATTTATCCCTTGCTTTAGGAAATCATTTATAGAATCATGTAATCTAACTGCATTATCTAAAAGTGGATTACTACCTGCTTTATATGCACCTACATTGATTAGGTCCTTGGAGTTTTCATAAACTGCCAAGTTTTCCTTCACCTTACCTGATAATATATAGTGGTCCTCATCAACTATTTCCTTCATAACCCTACTTACACTATTTTGCACATCTATAGCCGGAAAATGATTTTGAGCTGCTATTTTTCTAGATAATAAAATATGACCATCTAGTATACCACGAACAGCATCGGCTATAGGCTCGTTCATATCATCACCCTCTACAAGAACTGTATAGAAAGCTGTAATAGAACCTGTAGCTGACATACCACTTCTTTCCAATAGCTTTGGTAACATGGCAAATACAGAAGGGGTATATCCTCTGGTAGTGGGTGGTTCACCAGTAGCTAGTCCAATCTCACGCTGAGCCATAGCAAATCTAGTTACAGAGTCCATCATAAGGACTACTTTTTTACCTTGATCCCTAAAATATTCAGCAATTGCAGTTGCTACAAATGCACCTTTAAGCCTTACCAATGGAGGTTGGTCAGATGTTGCACATACAACTACTGATTTTTTGTATCCATCAGGGCCCAAGTCACCTTCAATAAACTCAAGAACCTCCCTACCACGCTCTCCTATAAGCCCTATAACTATTACATCAGCTTCACAATATCTGGCAATCATCCCCATCAAGGTACTCTTTCCAACACCACTACCTGCAAATATACCAATTCTTTGGCCTTCTCCACAGGTTAAGATACCATCTATGGCCTTGACACCAGTAGACATAACGTCAGCTATTTTTCTTCTAGAAAATGGATTTGGCGGGGCTCTATTTACATCATACTCCTGTCCCTCACCTAAAACTTCCTTATCAATAGGCTTTCCAAGACCATCAAGGGTATTTCCTAGTAAATCGTCACTGATTTCAATCTTCAAGGAATGACCTGTAGGCTTTACCAGGCACCCAGGTCCTATACCTTGCAGCTCACCTAAAGGCATGAGGAGAACAGAATTATTCTCAAATCCTACTACTTCAGCTAATACAACTTCCTTGGAGGAGGTTATGATGATCTCACAAACCTCTCCTACAAATACCTCTAATCCTTCAACCCTTATAATCAGTCCAATTACCTGGGATACTTTCCCTAGTTTAGTGTAATGATCTTCACTTTTTATTATTTTTTCATATTCATCAAAGGCTAAATTAATCAAATATTTCACTCCATATTTTTGATTTTTTCCACAATATTCTTCAACTGTTTTCCAATCTGAAGATCTATTATTTGATTTTCATTTTCTATAATACATCCGTTTTTTTCCAAGCCATCATCTTCAAACAAAACAAATTTTATATCCTCATATTTCTTCTCAATTTGGTACAAACTTTTCTTCAAGTAATCATAGCTATGAGGATTACAAGTTATGATTACTGTTTCAACTTTTCTAAATTGCTGAATAATAGGCCTTATTAACTGTAATATATTCTCAGATGAAGAGTCTATTGTAGAATGGATTATACTTTCAGCCATTTGTGCAGCTAAATCTATGATTCTTCCTTGGTTTTCAGCCATGTATTTGTCTACTTCATCCCCAGCCTTATTTAGCATATTAAGAGCATTTTTCTTGATTTGATTGGCTTCGTCTTGAGCATCTATTACTCCTTGAAGATAACCATTTTCCAAGCCTTTCTTAGTACCTTCATCTAAACCTTGCTTCTTTCCATCTTTGGATCCTTGGCTGAATCCCTCAGTATAACCAGTATCCCTAGCTCTTAACCTAATTTCTTCAGCCTCTTCCATTGCCTCATTTATAATAGAATCTCTTTGTTCTTGAATTTCTTGTAACAAATCTTGTCGTATCTGATTTCTAATCTCATCAAGTTCATCCTCTGGATCCTTAGTATCTTCATCTGTCTCCAAAGTACCATCATGAGAGTCACCAGATGAATCTACAAAATCCAATTTATCATAGTCTAACTTCGTATCTATATAAGAGGTGTCCTCACCTGATGTAGATACATTGTTTTTCTTAATCACCCTATATGATAACTGAATCTTGCTCACCTCTTCCCATGATAATTTCTCCAGCTTCATCTAATCTTCTAATAACAGCAACAATTTTTTGTTGTGCTTCTTCTACAGCAGATAGTCTTACTGGACCCATAAACTTCAGCTCTTCTTTCAACAGGTCTCCAGCCCTCTTAGATAAGTTGTTAAATATGACATCTGCAACTTCTTCCGAAGCTCCTTTAAGTGATAATACCAGGTCATCATTGCTAACATCTCGTAATACTCTTTGGATAGACGCACGATCCAATCCAACAATATCTTCGAAGATAAATAGATTTGATTTGACTTCATCAGCAAGTTCTGGTTGTCTAGTCTCTAAGTCACTGATAATATTCTTCTCAGTAGTCCTATCTACAGAGTTCAGTATTTCTACAAGGGATTTTACTCCACCAACTGTTTCTGTATTATTTTCTATTAAGTTAGATAGTTTGTTTTCCATTATTTTTTCAATTTTATTGATCACCGTTGGTGACGTTCTACTGATCGTACCTATTCTTTCTGCTATTTCAACCTGTAATTCATCAGAGAACTTTGATAGTACCAAAGCCGCTTTATCTGGTTGCAAATAGCACATTACCAAGGCAACCGTTTGAGGATGCTCTGTTATTAGTAGATTTGTCAATTGTTGTGGGTCTGCTTTACGAGCTATAGCAAAAGGCTTTTCCCTCTGTTGTATTTGATTAAGCATGTCCATAATATCCTTAGCTCTTTGAGATCCTAAGGCTTTATGCAGTAGATCCTTAGCATAATCAATACCGCCATCTAGTAGATATTGTCTAGCAGACGCCATGTGGACAAATTCTTCTAAAATAAAATCCCTTTCAGCAGGTTCGACATAATCTATATTTGCAATTTCATAGGTAACTTTTTGTATTAAATTGTCTGGTAGCAGTTTTAGTATCTGAGAAGCTATATCAGGTCCCAGCGATATCAATAGTACTGCCGCCTTTTTTACTCCAGTTATCTTCTTTTCCATATTTTATCCCCCATTAGTTTTTCATCCAAGCTCTAATCAAATCAGCTGCTACTTCAGGATTTTCCTTCGCAAAGTTCTTCGCTTTGATTTGCTCTTTATCGTCCTTTATTTCTAATTCCTCATGAACATCTAAACTTCTAATCTTATCTTCTAAATCATCACCTTCACCATAAGCTGGTAATTGCTCCACAAAAGCCAATTCCTCTTTACGCCTTTTTCTAGATCTAAATCGTACAATTCCAAAAGTAACAATGGCAGACAATAAAAGTATAATTAAACCAATATTTATCAACTCTCTATATTCATTGTAAAGACCTGCTATAAGACCAGTAGCCTCAGTCTCTCTTCTCATTTCTTCTAATTCAGCATCTAGTCTATTTTGATATGTTTGATCGAATACAATGCCATCTACATTGATAGTATCTCCTCTAGCTGGATCAAATCCTGTAGCTGTAGCAACTATATTTTCAATTTGCTGTATTCTAGCTTGAGATAGATTCCCATCATATACAACAGATGTAGTCAATCTGTTTACTTTTCCAGGTGCCTTGACAGTGTTTGTGGTCTCAGTTGTCAGTTCGTTGTTGGTTGTTCTGCTGTATGTAGAACCGTCACCAGCTACACTTTCTATAACGTTAGATGTATTGTCCCCTATATTTCCACCAGTGATTTCTTGAGTATTGATCTCCTCACCACTTACATGTAATTGCTCACTTCTAACAACAGGGTCCTCATATCTAGTAACAGTACTTTCTTCACCATCAAAGTCTAAGTCTGCATAGACCATAACTTTTATCTTATCTCGTCCAAAGATACCGCCTAATAAATCCATCAGGTTGGATTCCATCCTATATTCATAGTCTTCTCTTATGGATTGATACTGATTTAACAAATCCATAGATGATAAGGTATCTTCCCTTAATATGTTGCTTAAAACATTCCCCTTTGAATCTATGATTTGAATGTTTTCTTCAGGAAGATTTTCCACAGCCCCTGATACCAAAGAAGCGATTCCCTGTATCATGTCTTTATTTATCTTGTGTTCGGGATTTAAGTCTACAATTATGGAAGCTGATGCATCACTAGCCCTGGTCTCAAATATACTTTTCTCTGACATAACCAGATGAACCTTAGCTGTATTTACAGCTTCTAAAGATGTAATAGATTTTTGTAACTCTCCAGTTAAGGCCCTTTGATACATGACCTTTCTATCTTCATCAGTAGCCATTAGACCAATATCATCAAACATCTCAAACCCAGAAGAATTCTCAGGCATATTACCTTCCATAGCCAACTGTAGTCTATATGTGTCTATGTGTTTTTCATCAATTAAAATTTTTCTACCTTGATTTTCTAGTGTATATTTAATTTTCTTAGCTTCTAAATCATTTACAATGGTTCCTGCATCAGCTGGATCCAGTTCATTAAATAGTGTTACATAGTTTGTTTTCTGACTGAAGTGAGTAATTAAAGTTACAGACAATAACAGAGCGACTATTATACCAATCATACCAATTTTTTTCTTCGTACTTAGATTATTCCAACCGCCCTTTACTCCCTCTAATATTTCCTTTGCTCTATCCATAGTTAGGTATAAACTCCTTTATTATTGTAACTATAATTGCATATTATTTATTTCTTTGTAAGCTTCTACACATTTGTTTCTCACTTGAACTGCAAGCTCCATAGTAAGTCGTGCCTCTTCAGTAGCTATCAATACGGTATGGAGATCATCAACATTGCCAGTTATAAAGTCCATAGTCAATTCATCAGCCTTTATTTGTTGATCATTTACTTTGTTCAGTGCATCATTAAACATATCCTTAAAATTAAAACTCCCTTGCTCCACGACCTCTTTTTCTTCTATTTTGTTTAAGTTCGCAGACATTAAATTACTTACAGAATTAATATTCAATTATATCCCCCTCATTTTTTTAAATCTTAACCTTTAGAAATTTCCAAGGCTTTCTTTAATATATTTTTGTTACTATTTAATGCAGTAATATTTGCTTCATAAGTCCTTTGGGTATTTAAAAGTGAAATTACCTCATCTACCATGTTGACATTGGAAGTCTCTACATATCCATTTTCATCAGCATCTGGATGATTTGGGTCATACTTAAACTGTTGGTTATCTAGATCTTCTCTAATTTCAGTAACCCTTACACCAAAGCTTTTGTTTTCAACAGCCCCACCGATGCTATTTCTTGCTTCCAATAGGCTCTCTTCAAACAAAACCTCTTTACGTCTATAAGGTCCCCCCTCAGGAGTCCTGGTAGTATTGACATTGGCCATATTTGTAGATATAATATCCATTTTAAGTCTTTCAAGTGAAAGTCCACTTGCATTGATCTTCATAGCATTAAATACAGACATTGATTTACCCCTACCTTCTTTTTAAAAATAAGTTTTATATATTTACTGTTATTTGTTTATTACATAATTTAGATTTCCAAGTCTTGAGTTGATTTGTTGAATCAAAGTGCTATGATAAATTTCATTTGCAGCTAGCTCAGCCATTTCCATGTCAATATCTACATTATTGCCGTTGTCATTCATAGAAGTTCCTGTTCTTTTTTCCAAAACCGGCTGAATTTCGTCAATAGTTTTTAGACCAAAATGCATAACATTCGTTCTTGTCATATTCATATCCACTTTTGCTTCCCCTAAAAACTTTTCAAATTCGACTTTATTCACCTTATAATTGGGTGTATTTACATTTGCAATATTACTAGAAATTGCATTGTGTCTTAAAACCGATACATCTAGTGTTTTTTTTATCAAGTCATAAGCCATATCCTTTTATTTCCTCCTTTTCTAAAAATAACCATATATTTTTTTGCATGCAAAAAAACTCTATAGTTTCGGTACCTGGCTGCCAGCCTTTATGTAAAAATCCTAAAGGTTAAGGCCCTATAGTTTTGCGTCCTTATCTTTCGACAAGTTTGCCCTTTCGACGAAGAGTTTCCGTCGTCATTGCTGTCATTATACCACAATGTGATTTTTCAAACAACTAATTTTTGTATTTTTTGTAATATTATTGTAATATTTTGTAATTCCTTGTAATTATTTCACAAAAATTGTAAAAAACAAACCACAAATTTATTTTAAATAAATTTGTGGTTTATATATCTTTATCAACAAATATAGATTTTCTGTTTTTAGTCAAATAACTAGTCACTACTTTGTTTCTTCTATTAATTTGTTCTAGCATTCTCATTAACTCTGCCTTTTCAGATTCAAGGGACTCAATAAGTTTACCTTGTCTTTCCAGCACCATTTCCATCTTAGATTGGTAGGTACTTAAAGCCATATCTTCTTTTGCGAAAATATCTTTTAGTATATCCATTCTAATTTGGTTGGACTCTATAATTCGGGCTCCAGATTCTACACTTCCATCGTAACTTTCAAACTCATCTAATATCTCGTCTAGTATCTGATCTATATCTATCATCGTATCTGTTCCCATGTATTTCTCAAGTCTTCTAAATACTTGATTACTTCCTTGATACCCTTGGTATCTTTGCTTGTATTAGCTTTTACTAGTTTAAGATACATGTAGTCATACAGCTGATATAGATTATTGGCTATTTCACCACCGGCTTCAAAGTCTAGGGTATGCATAAGCTCCATTATAATGTTTTGAGCCTTGATTATATTGGTATTGGATACTTGATTGTCCTTTTCTTCTATAGCATTGATAGCTAATTTTAAATTCTTGATAGCTCCATCATATAACATGATCAGAAGTTTCTTCTTGGGAGCTGTAGTCACTTGATTGTTTTTATATACATTTTGTGCATTAGCATATGCATGATTCATAGACTTGTCCTCCTAGTTTTTAACGCCATTCATAGCATTTACTTGTCCTGCTAGCCAAGACATTTGACTTTCTGCCTGCATCATAGCTACATCTAGGGCAGTAAATTGTTTTATTAATCTTTCTTCTCTCTTTACCATACGAACTTCAAAATCCTCAATACGTCTATTGATATCCTTTAGTGTCATATCAAATGATTCATTTTTAGTTTTAATGATGCCATTTTTATCCGATATAAAAGAATCAATTTGCTTACGCATACCTGCAGCATATCCACTATTTTCATCTGATCCAAAGAATTTTGCAACTTTAGATGGATCTTCTAATAAAGCTTTGCTGAATTTTGTAGCATCAAGTTGAAGTTCACCATATCTATCCTTAGTGGATACACCTAGTTGTGAAATATCAGTAAATCCGCCTTCTTCATCCTTTATAGAAGCAGTAACTAAGCTTCTCAATGATGAATGCAGTCTCATCAAAGTCCCGTCACCAGATAAAGTCCCAGCACTTCCTGGCACTTCCGGATCTCCTGCAGCCAATTTTCCTTCGATAAACTTCATAGTTGAATTATATTGGTCTACAAATTCTTTTATAGCTGTTTCAGCTTTTTCATTATCTGTACCAATAGTTACAACAGTTTCCCCTTCTTTTTTTAGGTTGATAGTTAAACCTTCTACTACATCATCAATGGAATTAGACCTTTTTTCTATTTCCATACCATTAATAGTAAATACAGCGTTTTTCCCATCAACTAGTCTAGCCCCATCTTCTTTCTTAGTATCCACACCAATATTAGATAACCCTAAGTTCTTTAATGTATTATTATCTCCAGATAACTCTATTGTTCTATCTCCTGTTTTTTCATCAGTCAGAACTATTCTACCATCTATAATGGCTGCCGTAACCCCAGTGCCTTTCTTTATTACTTCTTTTGTTTCACTATCCACCTGGTCAACAGATACTTCATTTATCTCAGCAACTAAAGATCTTAGGTCGCTATTAGGTGCAAAATTTACTTCACGGCCTACAGAGTTATCAGCGCTTTTAATTGTAAAGGATCCACCATTAGTAAAGACTTCAGAATTTATTTCACCACCTATTATGCTAGTATTGGTAGCCAATTGCTGTACATTTATTTTATATTTTCCTGCAACAGCACTAGTATCCGCTGTAGCTGTAACAAAATCTTCATTCAGTGATGTAGCCTTATTTGTAGTAAAGGTACTTTCACTTTGTAGAACCTTTAGCTTTTCAAACAAAGTATTTAATCTAGTATTGATATCTTTCCAAGCATTTTGCTGGTCTGTAATACTTGTTTTTCTTGTATTTAATTGGTTCAACGGAAGTCTTTCAACTTGCATAAGCTGATCTATGGTAGATCTATCTATTCCTGAATATGAACCTATAAAACTTAAACCTGACATTTAATCATCCCCTTTCATCAACTAATATACCTACTAAATCCCAAATAGAAGCTACTAAATCCAGCATCTTCTCTGGAGGTATTTCCTTGACGATTTCATCGGTTTCATTATCTATTAGCTTGACCATCATACGGCCAGTTCTTTCATGAATTTTAAATTCAAATCTTTCATTCTTTCCTTTAACAATTTTATTTGCCACTTCTATGGCATTATCTAAATCTTCTCTTTTAAATCTATGTCTATTGGTATCGGCATCTATCTCTAAAGATTTAATATCATCCGAGACAATTCTTCTATGGACATTTTTTTCCATAGAAATCTTAGTAGGATCTGCTACTATCTTTTCTACACCGTTTATGGCTTTTGTAGAGTTAACCATCTTCTCACCTCATAGATGTTTCTATTTTAAAATAAGCCGACTGAAGCAGTCGGCTTATTTAGATTTACTATTGTAATAATTGTAATACTGAGTTTGGCATTTGATTAGCTTGTGCTAACATTGCTGTTGAAGCTTGGCTAAGGATGTTATTCTTAGTGAATTCCATCATTTCTTCTGCCATATCTACGTCTCTGATTCTTGATTCTGCTGCTGATAAGTTTTCAGCTGTTGCAGTTAAGTTGTTAATAGTGTGCTCTAATCTGTTTTGTGCAGCACCTAATGTTGATCTAAATGCGGAAACGTCTTCTACAGCTTTATCAATAGCTTCAAGAGCTGCATCAGCATCAGCTTTAACATCTAAACCATCTACACCTAATGTAGCAGCATCCATATCCAAAGTTGTAATTGTCATTTGTTCTCCTACATTTGCACCTGTTTGTAGGTTAATTGTACCTGCTTTTAATACTTCTATACCATTAAACTTTGTATTATTTGCAATATCACCTATCGCTAATGCTAATTCATCGATTTCATCTTGAATTTTGTCTACATCAGTAGAGTGGTTTGT
This sequence comes from Tissierella sp., assembly GCA_012735585.1. GTDB lineage: Bacteria > Bacillota > Clostridia > Tissierellales > Tissierellaceae > JAAYTL01. Next base: position 2,996 of record JAAYGX010000045.1, on the reverse strand, counting down.
TCCGTTTGCAGCTTGTACAGTAAGATCTCTCATTCTGTTAAGCATTGCATGAGTTTCAGTTAAAGCACCTTCAGCTGTTTGTACTAAAGAAATACCATCTTGTGAGTTTCTTATAGCTTGCTTAAGTCCGCCTACTTGACCTCTCATTTTTTCGGAGATAGCTAATCCTGCTGCGTCGTCTCCTGCTCTGTTGATTCTAAGACCTGATGATAATTTTTCTAATGATTTACCTTTAGCACCATTAGCTGCTGTTAGTCTTGAATAAGTGTTCATTGCTGAAATGTTTTGATTAATTCTCATTGTAAATTCCTCCTTGAATTTTGTTTTTGGCATCCTTGCCTTTATCTTTTGTGAAGCATCATTTCTTTTGCTTCTTAGTATATTTATCGGAAGGCTTAATAAAAGTTTAATAGTATTTTAAAATATTTTTAATAATATTTAAAACATTTTATTTGTATCTTAAAGCTATTGTATCCTCTAGCTTCATAACCCTAGTTCCCTTAATCCTAGCCCCGCCCTCTGTAGCATCTATAAATTGTATCTGTCTTTCCTGGGATATCCTATTTTCTATCCATCTTAAATAGCTATATAAATTCTTTGATGTTTTTATGGTGTTGCTATAAATATCCTCTACATCTCTTAAGCTATTACTATCTACTATTGCCTTTGAAAAAGTATCTTTTGAATGGGTTTGATTTTTACTAAAGGCAAGATCTTGTCCAACAAACACTATTGGATTGCACCCCATTGCAATAGCTATATCCAATCCCGTAGTAGCAACCGAACCACCCGTTTTAATTAAGGGGCTATTTTTTTCTTTAGCATATATTTCAGCAGGAACAAAGCCTTTCTGTAGCGCAATATATTTCTTCCCCCTATAATTCAGCATAACATTTTTGTCACAAGTTGATAGCACTATTATAGGTATATCAATATCAAGCCCTTTTAATTGCATATCATATAAGAAGTCAGACGGATCAGTTATGACTATATAGTCTGGTACAACATTGGCAGCTAACAGTGACCTAACTGCCCTACCAACGGATAAGATAATCCCTTTACCTTTGATTTTTGCTAAGTCATGTATATTCCGATCCAAAGATGGGCCAGCTGCAATCAAATATAGAGGCATATCTTTAAATTTGTTGAAAAGAACCTCTACATTTTCATCATAATTATTTATATTTATTTTAAAATTATTATCTAATTTATATGAATGTGCATCTATAGAATCTTTCTTCACCTGAAATTCTTCCAGTAAATATCTTAGCTCCATAAATTCGTCAGGTATTATATTTAAAGACGGAAGATGATTAGATACCTTTATATTATCTACGGCTAATATCCTATTCAGCCTATTATAAGATTCCTTATTGTTCCTCATTAAAATGAAACTTATATTTTCGTTATTTATTAACCCATCCAAATTAACATTTTTAGTAGCCAGTCTATAAATTTCTGGATTACATTCAATTACATATATATGATAGTTATGATTTTTTTCTTTTAATCGATTTTCAAGTTGCCTAATATGATAGCCCAGACCTAGTCCATACACTAAATAGTTATCCACATTCTCATCATATTCTTCTTCTGCAAATATATTTGAATCTCTCATTGGATCGTATTTACTATATAGGTAAAAACTTTTTTCACCAAGGATGGCTTGTATCGTTGGCGTGTTTGGAATTTTAGTTTCTATTATCTTGTAAGTTTTATTATTATTTATTGATGACAATGATATCACCCTCTTAGTTCTTATATTTTAATTACTAAGTCAAAGCTTCTACAAACATCTCTTACTCATTACTCCTTAAAATCAAATATTCTGCCCACTTTAGGTCATCTTCCGTGTCTATATCTATAGATGAATTATTATCCATAATATAGGCAATAGAGCTTTCTGTTTGAAATGTTCTAGATTTCCTTAGCTGATTTATTTCACAAAGATAAATTGCACCATTTAATTTATAAAGCGGCGGAAAGCTTTGTCTTCTAGAATATTGTTGCTTATCATATGATATAAAGTCGGACAAAGTTCCATCTTCATTTATTTCTTTTAACCACCAAGCCGGATACTCCTCCTTAGTTACTGATAGTAAGGAGCTCATATCGCTTTCATTGTTAAGCAAAGCCTCTATGGATTTGTCTATATCTTCAACTGTTCTAAAAGGAGATGTACATTGCAATAATAAAATGTAATCTGGATAATATTTTTTATCCTTTTCTAATATGTCTAAGGTATAAAGTATAGAATCTATAGTAGGAGAATCATCCGTAGCTAACTCCATAGGTCTTTTTATAACCTCTATTCCTAGGCTAGTACAGACTTTTTCTATTTCCCTATCTTCTGTAGAAACTACCATTCGATCAATGTATTTTGATTTTTTTGCTTCATCTATTGTCCATTGAATTAGGGGTTTATTGCCTAAATTTCTAATGTTCTTTTTAGGGACACTTTTAGACCCACCTCTTGCCGGAATAATACATAAAATTTTTTTATCTATCATGTTATATCACCACTAAATTTTAAAATTTAATATCATAAAATTTCTTTTTAAGATCAATTTGTGAAGAAAAAAAGAAGTTTTTAATTTCATCAATTATTAATTTACTCATATCACCTTCACCATAGGGATTTTTACTGTATTTAATAGCATCCTTAAAATCATCAGATAGTCCTAGTTTTATAGCTTTAATAATTTCTTCATCTATTGGATTGCAATTAATTATAGTGTCACCTTGTACTCTACCTTTTTGCCTATGGCCAATGTTTATTGTGGGTACCTTAAATGATGGAGCTTCTATTATTCCACTGGAAGAATTCCCAATAACCAGGTCTACATATTGCATAGCTGATAAATACCTTAATTGACCTAATGATGTAAATGCAATTGTACTATCTTCATTCTCCTTAACATACTTATCTATCATCTTATTAATAACTCTACCATTAGTATCTGAGTTTGCCTTCGTAAATATTATCTTTAAGTCCT
>JAAYGX010000044.1 GCA_012735585.1 Tissierella sp. | reverse complement strand
TATCAAGGGGTTATGTAAGGGGATTATATAAATATTTAGGAAAAAAGATAGATATACCAGCTCCAGATGTAAATACGAACGGACAAATAATGGCGTGGATGGTAGATGAATATATAAAACTAACAGGCAATCATGAACTAGGTGTTATAACAGGTAAACCTGTAGCATGGGGTGGATCCAAAGGTAGAAACGAAGCAACAGGATTTGGTGTAGCAGTAACAACAAGAGAAGCAGCAAAGAAATATGGCATTGATATAAATGGTGCCACTGTAGCTATTCAAGGCTTTGGTAATGTAGGAAGTTTTACAGTAAAAAATGTACAGGAATTAGGCACTAAAATAGTAGCCATAGGAGAATGGGCACCTGAACATGGTACTTATGCAATATATAACAAAGATGGATTAGATTTTGCTGATATGTATGATCATTTCTATACAAAAGGTAACAGAAACTTTTTAGAATATCCTAAAGCGGAAGTAATAAGCTTAGAAGATTTTTGGAAGCTAGAAGTAGATATCTTAATACCAGCTGCTCTAGAAAATGTAATCACAGCAGAAGTAGCTGAAAATCTAAACGTAAAACTAATCTGTGAAGCGGCAAATGGACCAACAACACCAGATGCAGACGAAGTATTACAAAGAAGAGGAATACCATTAACTCCAGATATACTAACAAATTCAGGTGGAGTAACAGTATCATACTTTGAGTGGGTACAGAATCTATATGGATATTACTGGGAGGAAGAAGAAGTAGTAGAAAAACAAGAAATAGCAATGGTTAATGCTTTCAATGATATTTGGTCAATAGTAGAAGAACATGGTGTAACTGTAAGAAAAGCCGCTTACTTACACTCGGTTAAGAAAGTAGCGGAAGTAATGAAATTAAGAGGCTGGTACTAAGATAAAAAAGCTGCCAAGTAATATATTTGGCAGCTTTATATAACTTTATAAATTAAATTTAGGAGGAGAATTATTGGATATTAGAAATAATGTTAAGGGAATATTATTAGTTATTATAAGTACTATATTATGGGCACTAAATGGGAATGTAGGTTCCTATCTATTCAAATATAAGGGAGTTACTCCTGATCATTTAACAATGTTTAGGCTTATATTTGCAGGATTAATTTTACTTATATATGAATATTACTCTAATAATGATTTGTTTGATATTTTCCAAGAAAAATCTAATTCATTAAGACTAATTTACTTTGCTTTTTGTGGATTATTAGCTATGCAATATGGTTATTTTGCTGCAGTAAAATATTCCAATGCAGCAACTGCTACAATTTTACAATCTATGGCACCTTTTATTATTGTAATAATTACATCCATTATCCAGAAAAAAATCCCTTCTAAAAATATTACCTTTGCACTAGTTTTTGCCTTGATAGGAGCGTTCTTACTTATTACACATGGTAATATTGATCAGCTTGCTATTACAAAATTGGCTTTGATCTTTGGATTGCTTGCAGCAATAGGTAGTGTAGGTTATAATTTAGCCCCTATTTCTTTACAAAAAAGGTATAGTACAACATTAATAATGGGATGGGCGATGTTTATATCGGGTGTTGGTTTTATGGTTGTATTTAGGCCTTTGAATATACCTATTGTAATAACTGTTCGTACAATCCTTGGAATATTTTTTGTGGTAACCTTTGGAACTTTATTTCCCTTTTTATTCTATTTAATGGGATCAAAGATTATAGGCGCTCAAAGAGCAAGTATACTAAGTCTAATTGAACCTGTTGCAGCAACTATTATAGCTGTCTTATTTATGGGAGAAAAGTTTAAAAAGGTTGATTATATAGGTATTGGATTAGTCGTATTTGCATTGTTTTTATTGAACGGGCCTGAAAAGAAATTAGAGTCAAATTCATAAAGTGAATCTTAATTTGGATATATATTAGACAGATCCTATTGGGGTTATCCCAATAGGATCTGTCTAATACCATCCTCTTAATTTCATAACATCAGCTAGCTTTTTTATTGAACTAATATATGCTGCTTTTCTAAAGCTTACATTATACTTATCTACAATACTCCAAATGTCATTGAAAGCATTTATCATTGCTATTTCTTCTTTTCTAATAATCTTCTCAACTTCCCAGTAATATCCATACAAATTTTGGACCCATTCGAAGTATGATACTGTAACTCCCCCAGCATTAGTCAATATATCTGGAGTAACCAAGATACCCTTTTCTTCTAATACCTTATCAGCATCTGTTGTAATAGGACCATTTGCAGCTTCGCATATCAATTTTGCTTTGATTAATTCTGCTGTATTACTCCTTATTGCATTTTCTATAGCAGCTGGAATAAGGACATCAACATCTGAGGACCAAAACTCATCTAATGAAATCTTCGAAGCCTTAGGATAATTAGATAAGTTATTATTGGTTTTCAAATGGTTTTTCATATCTTCATAATCTAACCCGTCTTTATTATATATTGCACAATCTCTAAGTCCGATGGCAACGAGTTTTGCCCCTCTAAGTTGTATGTGTTTAGCAGTATATCCCCCAACATTTCCAAATCCTTGAATAGCAACAGTTGAATTCTTAATATTTAAGCCAATTTTTTTGATAGCTTCTTGTGCAATAATTGCTACTCCTGAGCCTGTTGCTTCGTCACGGCCTTTAGAACCGCCTAAGCTAGTAGTTTTTCCTGTAAATGTAGCTGATTGATAATCTCCTTTTAATTTTATATATTCATCCAACATCCAGGCCATAATCTGCCCATTTGTGTTGACATCAGGAGCTGGTATATCAATCTTTTCTCCTAAATATTTATAAATACCTTGAACATACCCTCTTGATAATCTCTCCAATTCACCTTGGGATAGTGTTCTAGGGTCAACGGTTACACCACCCTTTGCTCCACCATAAGGAATACCAGTCACACAGCATTTAAAAGTCATCCAAATTGATAGAGCTTTTACTTCATCCATATTTACATCTGGATGAAATCTAATGCCACCTTTTCCAGGACCGATAGCGTCATTGTGTAAAGACCGATACCCTTTAAAAACTTTGACAGATCCATCATCCATTTTTACTGGTATGGATACTTCTATTACTCTTTGGGGTTCCTTTAATAGCTCATATACTGACGGTTCTAAACTAAGGATATCACAAGCAGATTTTATTTGTTGTTGTGCACTTTCTAAGGGATTTAAGTTTTCATTTGTCATATGTTTTTCCTCCAATTATTTTCCTAAGTTCAAAAAACGAATTATTACTATTATTACACTGTAAAGTATTAAATGCAATAAAAATACGAGATATTTATGGATTAAAATTTGTTTATTCATATACATCTAGTTTATTTGTTACCAATTAATGTATAATCATCCATAATTGCATAAAATTTTGATTAAATTGATAGTCTACTTGACATGGGTCAGTTCATCTTTAGATAGCTTTTTATATATTGACAATCCATTGTAGAGTTGCTATACTTTATTTAATATTATTCTTATACACAGAATGGAATTCCGAGTGGTGGAATAGACTGATAAGGATATCGTTTTCTGAGTATAAATTTTACGGGAGAGATTATCTCCAAATACTACTATATAAGGGAGGGACAAGGTACATTAAATTAAATATGTACCAAAGAAGATGAAAAAATTAAATAAGATTATTATGTTATTAGTTGCAATGATGCTTGTATTAACAGCTTGTACGACTGATTCAAACCCACAAGATAATGGGGAAAATATCACAGATGAAACATATAAAAATATAATGTTCGTAGTTACTGGTACTTTAGGTGGCAGAACAAACAATGACGATGTTCTTGCAGCTATCACTGACTATGTAGCAACTGTTGATGGAAATGTAGATACATTTGAATGTAATATGGATGCATCATTATATGAATCTACACTGATGCAAGTAGCTGAAACTGGAGAATATGATTTAATTGTTACTGGTTTCGGTACTATGATAGAACCAGTATCCAATACAGCTGAAAGATATCCAGATCAAAAGTTCTTGATATTCGATACTCAAATGGATTTTTCCAATGGAGCTAATTCAAATGTTGTATCTGTACAAGTATTACAAAACGAAGGTGGTTTCTTAGCGGGAGCACTTGCTGCACAATTAACTACAAGTGATGCAGAATATGCTAATGGAGATAAAGTTGTAGGATTTGTTGGAGCTATGGAATCTACATCAATTCTTGATTTCTTAATGGGCTATATTGAGGGAGTTAATTATGTAGATCCATCAATTGAAGTATTATATTCATTTGTTGGTAACCATACAGACTCTGCTTTAGCAAAAGAATTAGGATTATCCCAATATCAACAAGGGGCAGATGTAGTATTTGCAGTAGGTCAAAATGGTTTAGGTGTAGCTGAAGCAGCTGCTGATGCTGGTAGATATTTAGTTGGTGTAGACTTTGACTACTCTGAGCGTTTAGAAACAACAAATAAAGATGCAGCATCAAAAGTATTAACATCTGTAATTAAGGACTATCGTGGAATGGTTTACCCAATGCTTGAAGCAATCAACGAGGGAACAATTGAATGGGGAACTCACTCATTTATCTCACATGCTGAAGAAGGGGTTTATTTAGTAAATAATGATTATACACAAGCTATTGTTCCTAGTGAAGTATGGTCTGAGTATGAAAGTGTAGTAGAAGAACTTAATAGTGGTAATATCAAAGTAAGCACTGCATTCGGTGCTTCTACAGATGAAATCGATAAAGTAAAATCTGAAGCTAAACCACAATAACTATAAACGATTGAGCCCTAATTCACTAAGGGCTCAATATTATAATTATGATAATGTAACTTAAGTAATAGTGAAAGGTTAGGTACTATTATGGGAAATGAAAAAGTTTTTGATAATGTAAAAATTGGTGATGATATTCTTAGTATGGAGAATATCACCAAGATATACGGAAATGGATTTGTCGCAAATAAAAATGTTAATTTCACAGTAAGAAAAGGCGAGATCCATGGATTAGTTGGTGAAAATGGAGCAGGTAAGACCACATTGATGAAGGTGCTATTTGGTCAGGAGATACCTGAAGAAGGAAGGATACTATTAGCTGGCAAAGAAGTAAATATTTCTAGTCCTCTTGCAGCACTGGAATACGGCATCGGTATGGTTCATCAACACTTTATGTTAGTTGAATCATTAAGTGTTGCAGAAAACATGGTATTGGGTAGTGAACCTGTTAAAGGCATTACTTTTGACTATGAAGAGGCTGTTCGTAGGTCTACAGAAGTATCAAAGAAGTTTGATTTAGAAGTTAATCCTAAAGCCAAAATCCGGGATTTATCAGTAGGATATAAGCAGCGTGTTGAAATTTTAAAAATGTTACTACATGGAGCACAAATATTATTATTAGATGAACCTACTGCTGTTTTAACACCACAAGAAACAAAGGAGCTATTTGTGCAGTTAAAACAACTACGTGAAAAAGGTTTTTCAATAGTATTTATTTCACATAAATTAAATGAAGTAAAAGATATATGCGATCGTATTACTGTACTTCGAAACGGAGAGTCAGTTACCACAGCAGATGTAGCAAGTGTTTCAGAGCAAGATATATCAAGGATGATGGTTGGTCGTGATGTTCTTCTTAATATTGAAAAAGAAAAGGCGAATCCAGGAAAAACAGTATTAAGTGTTTCAAATTTAAGTTATAAAAATAAATTTGGACTATACTCATTTAAGGATTTAAGCTTTGATATACGTAGTGGTGAGATTCTAGGAGTTGCAGGTGTGGAAGGAAATGGACAATCTGAACTTGCAAATGTATTGGCTGGACTTTATGAGATTGAAGACGGAGATATTAAAGTTGATGGTACTTCCATAAAGGGAATGACAGTTAGACAAATACGAGAAAAGGGAATGGCTATTATTCATGAGGATAGAATGACATACGGTGCATCTGCTACTCAAAGTATAGCTGAAAATATCATCTCTGATCGTTTCTATAAATCAGAATACAAGAAAAAAGGATTTATAAATTGGAAAGATATAGTTTCTAAATCAAAGGAATTAATAAAGGATTTTTCAATTAAAGCTGATGGACATGATGCTGAAGTACGTACCCTTTCAGGTGGGAATATTCAAAAGGTAGTTGCTGCTCGTGAATTTACTTCTTCGCCTAAGGTATTGATAGCTTGTCAACCAACAAGGGGTATTGACGTAGGTGCAGCGGAACTTATTCGTAAGAAGATGATAGCCTTACGAGATAAAGAAGATACAGCCACTTTATTGTTTTCCGCAGATTTAGCGGAGCTACTAAATACTAGTGATGAAATTATCGTTATGTATGGTGGAAAAATTACAGCATATTTTCCAGATGTTTCAGTTATCAATGAGGAAATCCTGGGAGAGTATATGCTTGGTCTAAAGACTCAAAGTAGGGAAGAAATAGGAGGTGTTGTACATGAATAAGACGCATAAGGTAATCACAACAAAGCAAATAGAAACAAGATTTAGTATTATACGTACATTGTTAGCTGTGGCTATTGCCTTAGTTTTTGCTTTCTTCCTCATGGCAACAGTAAGCGATAATATATTAAAGGATTTTACTACTTTGTTAATAGGACCATTAGCAAGTTCAAGTAGAATGACAACAGTAATATCAAAGATGATTCCACTACTATTCACAGGGGTGGCGGTAGCTTTGGTTTATTCAGCAGGACAAATAAATATTGCGGCAGAAGGTGCATTCTTTGCAGGAGCAGTAGCTGCTACTGTTGTTGCTTTGATAGAAGGGATTCCAGCCCCAATTCATATAATATTGACTCTATTGGCAGGAGCTATTACAGGAGCTATTGTCATGGGTATTCCAGCTATTATGCATGTTAAATATAATGTTGTTACTATTGTTTCAGCTTTGATGATGAACTATGTAGCTTTATACGGGGGACTTTATGTAATACTAAACCCATTACGTGACCCATCAGCAGGGTTTGAAGCTTCCTTTTCATTCCAAAGATCAGCTATTTTACCAACTCTTTTTGGTAATAATAGATTGCATATTGGTCTGTTAATTGGATTTGCAGTAGTTATCTTAAGCTCTATATTGTTGTATAATAGGCCATTTGGATATGAAATTCGAACAGTGGGTCAAAATCAAAAATTTGCAAATTACTCAGGTATTTCAGTAAATAAAACTATTGTATTGACATCACTACTTTCAGGGGCAATTGCTGGTATGGGTGGTACTGTAGAAACCCTAGGAAACTATAGTCGTTTTGTATACTCAGGATTTACCAATCATGGTTGGGATGGAATAATGTTGGCTGTTTTATGTCGTAATAATCCGAAAGCTATTCCATTTGCAGCATTATTTTTAGCTTATATAAAAACTTCAGCTGATGCATTGAATTTAACTTCAAGTATTCCACCAGAAATTATTAGTGTGATTCAAGCGATTATAATAATATTTATTGCAGCAGAAAGATTTCTTGCAAATTGGGAGCACAAAAAAATTGTTGCCAATTCCCAAAGAGCCTTGGCAATTGAGAAAGGAGAGTGATTTAAATGCTAGATTATATATTTTCCCTAGAATTTATATTTGCAGTTATTCGTATGGGTACACCAATTCTATTTGTTGGTATGGCTGCAGTCATAGGAGCAAAGGCAGATATTTTGTGTATAGCCTATGAAGGTATGATGTTATTTGCTGCATTAGGTGGTGTTATAGGTAGTGCATATTCACAAAATTTAGCTGTCGGTGCCATTGTTGGTTTACTGGCTGGATTAGTTATAGCAGCCATCTTTGCATATTTTGTATTATATTTAGATACAAAACCTTTATTGACAGGACTAGCCTTAAACACTCTGGGAACTGGTGGTACTGTTTATGTAGTATATTTATTAACTGGGATGAAACTAGACACTTCTTCCCTTGCTAGTTTAAGATTTCCCACAATTCATATTCCTGTTATTAAGGATATTCCTGTAATTGGATCTATTATCTCAGGCCACAACCTGTTATCATATGTAGCATTTATTATGGTAATAGTTGTTTGGTATTTGGTATTCAAGACAAGATTAGGTTTAAGAATTCGTGCTGTAGGTGAAGATCCAGCAGCTGCAGCATCTGTAGGAATTAATGTTAGGCGTACAAAGTTTATAGCCCTACTAATTAGTGGTTTGATTGCATCTATGGGTGGATTATTTATGTCAATGGGATATATGCCTTACTTTACAAACAATATGACAGCAGGTCGTGGATTTATAGGTATAGCTGCCCAAAACTTAGGCCGGGGAAATCCAATTATTACAATGATATATACATTAATATTTGGAGCATCAATGGCAATAGGTAACACTGCCCAATCTTTCCGACTACCATCTCAGTTTGCATCTATGATGCCATATTTAATTACTTTAATAGGATTGGTAGTAATCGGTGCAAGAAATAAGAAGAACGAAAGGAGACTACATGAAAGTATCAGCAGAAAATCCAAAGTTTAATGGGAAAGCTCCTCATTTATTAATAGAAAAAGGGGATATAGGGGAAGTGGTATTACTCCCTGGAAATCCTGATAGGGTTAAGATGTTTGAAGATTTATGTGACGACTATAAAATTATCGCTTCAAATAGAGAGTATACAGTTGGGACAGGAACATATAAAGGGTATCCGATCAGTGTATGTTCTACTGGAATTGGCGGACCATCAGCAGAAATTGCTGTAATTGAATTGATAGAATTAGGAGCAAAAGCTTTAATCCGTATTGGTGGTACAGGGGTTTTAAAAAAAGAAATTAAATGTGGGGATATGGTAATTACCACTGGTGCAATGAGACTAGGAGGATCTACTAACTTCTATGCACCAGCAGAGTATCCAGCCATCGCTTCTTATGAAGTTATAGATTGTTTAATTGATGCTTGTAAAGAAGCAGGAGTAGATTATTGGAAAGGCATAAGTGCTTCAATTGGATCTTTCTTTGCAGGACAAGGTAGGCCGGCTAATGGAAAAACATTTCATGATAAAGATACAATAGATAAGTATAAAAATTTAAATATAATTAATATGGAGATGGAATCAGAAACTATCTTGACACTTGGTAGTTTATTTGATATTTTTACAGGGACACTTTGTGCAGTACATGCAAATCGTGAAACAGATGAATGGTTATATGATTTTGGACCAGCCCAAATGCAAATGAATAAAATTGCTTTGGAAGCAGTTGTGCTTTTCTATAAGCGTTATCTGTCAAAATAGAATCAGTAATGGGGGAGAAGTATTATGCAATTAGTTGAAAGAACCTTAGATGTATTACTTACCTTAAGTAAAGAGAGTGATGGTTTATCTGTTTCTGAGTTGGCTGAGAAGCTAAGCCTTCCAAACAGTTCCACACACCGTATATTGAATTCACTAAAAAAGAGTCATTTTGTGATGCAATCTAGTGAAACAAAAAAATATCGCTTGGGTTATAAGGTACTTACACTTAGCAGCAACATAATTAAGGAAGATAATCTAACTCTGACAGCTAAGCCGTTTATGAAAGGGCTAGCAGACAAAATGAATAAAACCATAGCTCTGTGTGTAATGGAAAGTGAAAATGTCATTTGTCTTGATTATGTTGAAAGCAAGGATACATCAATGTTTATGGTTAGAACTGGGTTTGCAATGCCTCCTCATGCAACATCTGCTGGTAAAGTTATACAAGCATATATGTCTTTAAATCAGGTGGAACGTATATATTTAAATAATCATAACAAGTTGACAAGTAATACCAAAACTGATTTAGAATCTTTTTTAAAAGAATTAGAAGAAGTTCGCTTAAAAGGATATGCTGTAAGTAATGAAGAACTTCAATTAGGGGTTCAAGGGGTTGCCTGTCCAATATTTGATTATAATGGAAAGGTCATAGGTGCAGTTTCGTTTACTGCATTAAAATTAGATAATAGTATAACCGAAGAAAATATAGACTTATTAAAAGAATGCGCTAAAAGGATATCAGAAAGTGTTGGAGCTTCTCTATAAATAATGAATATAATATTAATTTTGACTAGAACACCATAAAAGTTATGTTATAACTTTTATGGTGTTTTTTAAAATTTGTTTTTCATATACATCTAGCTTATTTGTTACCAATTAATGTATAATTAAATTAATAAATCTAAAAGGAGTGATTCGATGACAACAGCTCATATAAGTGCGAAAAAAGGTGATATAGCAGAAACTATACTTTTACCAGGAGACCCTTTAAGGGCAAAGTTTATTGCTGATACATTTTTAGAAGATGTGGTTCAGTTTAATGCTGTTAGAAATATGTTTGGCTATACTGGAACCTATAAGGGCAAGAAGATATCTGTAATGGGTAGTGGTATGGGGGTACCATCCATAGGGATCTATTCCTATGAATTGATTAACTTTTATGGAGTAAAAAACCTAATCAGAGTTGGATCTTGTGGAGCTTATAATGAAGACTTGAAGCTATATGACATCATCCTTGGAATGGGGGCTTGTACAAACTCCAACTATGCTCATCATTATGAACTACCAGGTACATTTTCTGCAATTGCATCTTGGGATCTATTATATAAGGCAAAACAAGTTGCAGACCAGAAGGGTATAGATATAAAAGTTGGTAATATCCTAAGTAGTGATGTATTCTATAATGCAAATCCTGATGCATATAAGAAATGGGCATCTATGGGTGTACTAGCTGTTGAAATGGAAGCCTACGCTTTATATTGTAATGCTGCAGCTGCTGGAGTAAATGCACTTACAATACTTACGGTATCAGACTCCTTGGTGACTAAACTAGAAACCACATCTGATGAAAGAGAGACAGGCTTTAGTAAGATGATGGAAATAGCATTGGAATTGGCATAAATAACAGTAGGTAGATTTTTCTCTACCTACTGTTATTTTTTAACAACAATTTTAGCAATCAAATCTTTGGGTATTTATTTAGTAAATAAGATAACTATTCTAGTGGCATAATAATTGTTAATATTAAGATAATTATTGAAACTGATATATTCAGGTGATATAATCTCATTATTGGTATTATTAGTGGTATGATTACTAGTAATACCACAGGAAACGTTTGTAGATGAACTTTAAAGGGGGGACATCTAAAACTACTAATTAATAATAACAAGATTATAAATTCACAAGGTGAAAGGAGTAGACAAATGAAAAGAAGTAAAATTAATTTAATGATTATTTCAATTTTAGCAGTTGCTATGTTTGTGACAGCTTGTAGTGGAGGAAATGGGAACCAACAAGGTTCAGGAGTAAATAATGAAGATGCTGTAAGAGTTATTGTTGCAGGACCTATGACTGGTGACAACTCTGAGTATGGAATAGGCTTTGCCAATGCAGCTGATTTAATGGCTGAAAAATGGAACGCAGAGGCTACAATAGAAGGAAAAACTGTGGTTGTTGAAAAATATGATGATAAAAACTCACCTGAAGAAGCTGTTACAGTTGCTAATAGGATCGTAAGTGATGGAAATATACCAGTAGTAATTGGTCACTTTGCATCAGGTGTATCCATGGCAGCAGCACCAATATACCAAGATAACCAAATCATTGAAATATCACCATCAGCATCACATCCTGACTATTCAGGTATCGGTGATTATATATTTAGAAATAATACGGTTATTCACGCTGAGGCAAGTGCTAGTGTTGATATAGCAGTTAATGACTTAGGAAAATCCAATATAGGAATTATATCTATAATGACTGACTGGGGTGTAAGTACTTCTGGTATAGTTAAAGAAATTGTTGAAAATGATTTCCCGGGTGCCAATATAGTTGCACATGAAGAAGTTATTGAAGGTTCAGATGATTATAGACCTGCAATTTCTAAATTAAACGATGCTGGAGCTGATGTGGTTATTACAGTAGGAATGTATAACTTAGTTGCTCCTGTTGCTAGACAATATAAAGAAATAAACCCAGATATAGAAATCGTAGGATTCTCAAATGCTTATAGTCAACAGCTTTTAGAATTGGGCGGAGAATATGTTGAAGGAGTAGCATTCCCTGTAATATTCTTTTCACAATCTGATGATCCTAAAGTAGTTGAATTTGTTGAAACATATAAAAATAAATATGGTAATGAACCTAGTGCTTTAACTGCACAAGCATATGATTCAGTTGGTATATTCTTAACAGCTGTACAAAATGTAGGCTATGGCGATACCGCTGCATTAAGAGATGAAATTGCAAATTTAGAGTATGATGGTGTAACTGGATTTACAAAATTTGATGAAAATGGAGATGTAGATAAATCCTTTACTAAAGTAGTTGTAAGAGATGGTCAATTTGGATTGTTAAAATAATAGGAGGGCAATATGGGTATACAACAGATTTTTAATGGAGTTACTATAGGCATGTCATATGCTCTTATAGCAGTAGGGTATTCCTTAGTATTTGGGATATTACGTTTAGTAAACTTCTCACATGGATCTGTCTATGCCTTTGGTGCAACTATTACCCTATATCTCATTTCCTTTAACTTTGGTATTATGCCTGCAATTATTGCGGGCATAATACTTACAGGATTGTTAAATATTTTGATAGATAAAGCTGCTATGGAGCCCCTAAGAAAACAAGGTGCTGCTTCAATCACATCCTTAATTACTACCATAGGGATATCAAATATATTAACAAACTTATTAATAGTGAGATTTGGTAGCCAGAGGAGACAGTTTCCTTCCTTATTTCCAGATAAGACGATGAACCTTCTAGGTGTAGATATTCAATATACCCAAATAGGAATGTTGTTAATATCATTGGTTTTAATGGTAATTTTAGTATTGGTAGTAAATAAAACAAAAATCGGCTTAGCAATGAGGGCCTCAGAACAAAATATGAAGGCAGCTAAACTGATGGGTATTAATGTTAATTTTGTAGTTTCCTTTACATTTTTATTAGGTGGAATTTCTGCGGCTATTGCAGGGGTTCTGGTGAGTAGCTACTATGGTATGGCATATCCTAATATGGGATACGTATCCGGATTAAAAGCCTTTGCTGCTGCTGTCCTTGGAGGTATTGGTAGTTTACCAGGGTCTATAATAGGAGGAGTACTGGTTGGAATCTCCGAGTCCGCTGCTGCAACTTATCTAGGTTCAGAGTTTAGAGATAGTGTTGCCTTTATTATTCTTATAGTAGTATTAATTATTAGGCCAAATGGATTACTAGGTAAGAAAGAGATTGAGAAGGTGTAGTATGAGAAAAGATAATATAGCTAAATCAAAACTAACACAACTAAATAATGTAAAATCAATATTAATTGGAGTAATAATTATAGGCTTATTTCTAGTTCCCTTTGTAAACACAAATAACTATTATTTAAATATAATTAACAAGGTTTTAATCTATATAATAATGGCACTGGGTTTAAATATACTTGTGGGATATACTGGATTGGTCTCTTTAGGGCAAGCTGGTTTTGTGGCAATTGGTGCCTATACTACAACAATATTAACCACTAGATTAGACATGAATTTCTTTATAGCTACTTTTATAGCCTTGATTATAGCGGCGGCTTTTGGGCTGCTTCTTGGATTACCAACCCTTAGATTAATAGGACCTTATCTTACCATAGTGACCCTAGGTTTTGGAGAGATTATTCGAACCATCATAATCATATGGGCTCCTGTAACCAATGGTCCTTTAGGAATTCGTAATATTCCAAGACCTAGCTTATTTGGAATAGAACTTACAATGAATAATGGTGGACTTTATATTTTGACATTGGTCTCAATGCTTCTGGTTATGCTATTTTGTCATCAATTATATAAAAGTAAAACAGGTAGAGCTATGAGGGCAATAAAACAAGACCATACTGCAAGTATTATGATGGGGATTAATACTACTTATTACAAAGTTTTAAGTTTTGTACTTGCAGCAATCATATGTGCATTGGTAGGTTCTATTTATTCTACACAACTGGGATATATTGACCAAAATACATTCACTTTTGATATGTCCACAATGATACTAAGTATTGTAATTTTAGGTGGTATGGGGACGATCAGGGGAATGGTACTTGGTTCTGCTGTCTTAGTAGTGTTGCCTGAACTTTCTAGAAGTCTAATGGATTATAGATTTGTTCTATATGGTTTGGTTCTTGTTCTAATGATGAGATTTAGACCACAAGGTTTATTAGGATGGAGAGATTCTAGTCCTTATCCTTTAAGTGAAAAAGCTAAAGAAACTATGGATTTTCAGGGAAAGAGGGGAGTCTAATATGAGTAATGGACATTTATTAGAAACTAAAAAATTATCTATAAACTTTGGTGGTATCAAGGCAGTTGATCAAGTGGATTTTCATATAAATAAAGGTGAGATTATTGGACTGATAGGGCCCAATGGTGCTGGTAAGACGACTGTTTTTAATTTGTTAACAGGAGTATATAGGCCAACAAGTGGATCTATTATATGGAAAGGTGAAAATATAGAAGGCTTCCCACCTCAAGAAATTGTTAAAAGAGGAATCTCTAGGACGTTTCAAAATATTAGGTTATTTGGGGAAATGCGTGTTATAGAGAATGTTCTAATAGGAAGTCACATTAATATTTGTTATAAACTATTGGATTCAATGTTTGAGAGCAAAAAGTTTAAAAAACAAGAGGATGAAGCTACAGTAAGAGCAATTGAAGTCTTAAAAAGTTTAAATATGGAAGATAAACTCAATGATTATGCAGATAGTCTACCATATGGGGATCAAAGGAAAGTGGAGATTGCTAGGGCTGTAGCTACAGGAGCCGAGCTTATACTATTAGATGAGCCGGCAGCTGGTATGAATCCTCAAGAGTCAGAGGAGCTACTAAAGTTTATTTCTAATATTAGAGATTTAGGCATCACTATATTATTAATAGAACACGATATGAACGTTGTCATGAATGTTTCGGATAGAGTGTATGTATTAGACAATGGTAGATTGATTGCTGAGGGGCTTCCTGAGGAAGTGGCTCATAATCCCCAAGTTATAAAAGCATATTTAGGGGGTGATGCATTTGTTGAACGTTAAAGATTTAAATACTTACTACGGTGCAATACATGCTTTAAAAGGAGTAAGTATTCAGGTAAATGAAGGAGAAATAGTAAGTTTGATTGGCAGTAATGGAGCTGGTAAGTCGACTTTAGTTAATACTATAGCGGGACTACTTAAGCCTCGTTCTGGAAGTATTGAATTTGAAGGGAAAAGTATATTTAGAATGGAAGCTTACAATCTATTAAAAGAAGGCATCAGCCTATCTCCTGAAGGTAGAGAAGTATTTGGTAGTTTAACAGTGGAAGAAAACCTAAAATTAGGAGCTTATATAATAAAAGATCCTAAACAAATAAATGATTCCTTCGAATATGTCTATGAACTATTCCCTAAATTAAAGGAAAGAAAGGGTCAATATGCTGGAACATTATCAGGTGGAGAACAACAAATGCTTGCAATTGCTCGTTCCTTAATGGGTAGACCAAAGTTACTTTTATTAGATGAACCATCCTTAGGGCTAGCACCTAATATAGTTTCCCAGATATTTGAGCTCATACAACAAATATCAAAGGAAGGGATAACGATACTTCTTATAGAGCAAAACGCCTTCATGGCTTTAAAGACCTCGGATAGGGCATATGTTTTAGAGAATGGAGTAGTTTCTTTAGAAGGTCCGTCTAAGGATATAATAAATGATGATAAAGTTAGAGAAATATACCTTGGTATTTAGTATACAATAATATGAACTATGGAGAGGAGAGTAGTTATGAAAAAGATAATTAATGATCCGAATAATGTAGTAGCTGAAACTTTAGAAGGTTTAGCATTATCAAACCCAGATATCGTGTATGTACCTGAACTTGAGGTAATTGCAAGGAAAGAAAAAACAGGTAAGGTTGGGGTTGTATCAGGTGGAGGTTCAGGTCATGAGCCGGCTCATGCTGGATATGTAGGCGATGGAATGTTAGATGCAGCCGTAGCAGGACATGTTTTTTCATCCCCAAGTCCAGATAGGATACTAGAAGGAATCAAAAGAGCTGATAGTGGTAAGGGTGTATTATTAGTAATCAAAAACTATTCTGGAGATATAATGAACTTTGAATTAGCTGCTGAAATGGCTGAAATGGAAGGCATTGAAGTGGACTATGTTGTAGTTAAGGATGATGTGGCTGTTGAAGATAGTACATTCTCAGCAGGAAGAAGAGGAATTGCAGGAACTGTTTTTGTTCACAAAATTGCTGGAGCTAAGGCAAAACAAGGTGGAAGCCTAGCGGAAGTAAAAGAAGCAGCAGAAAAGGCTATAAAAAACATTAGATCCATGGGTATGTCTTTGACACCTTGTACGATACCTGCAAATGGTAAACCTAATTTTGAAATAGAAGAGGATAAAATGGAAGTGGGTATGGGTATCCATGGAGAACCGGGAATCCAAAGAAAAGAATTGTTGCCATCAAGGGAATTAGCTAAGGAATTACTGGGACATATATTTGATGATATGGATTTCAACGACTCAAATGTAGCCCTACTGACAAATGGTCTTGGCTCAACTCCGCCTATGGAATTATATATTTTGAACAGAGATGTTCATAAAATCCTTGAAGAGAAAAATATAAAGGTTGAAAACAACTTAGTAGGAAATTATATGACTGCATTAGATATGAGTGGTTGCTCTATCACATTGATGAAATTAGATGATGAATTAAGAGAATTATTAAATGTTAGCTGCAAGACTCCAGCTTTAACAATTGTATAGGAGGGAATACTATGGCTTTTAAAATTAATAGTTCAGATTATGTAGAGTATTTAAAGGCATTTTATAATTTACTGCAAGAAGAAAAGGATTATATAACTGAGCTAGACTTAGCTACAGGTGATGGAGATCACTGGCTAAATATGAATACAGGTTTCGGTGAGCTTTTAAAAAGTGCCGATCAAATAAAAGATATGAATTTACAAGATGCTTTCAAAAAAATAAGCATGACACTTATGTCTAAAGTTGGTGGATCCTCAGGAGTCCTTTATGGTGGAGCATATATGGCAGCTGCCAAAACCTTAGATGGTGTAGAATATATTGGAAGAGATGAGCTATACAATATATATGATGCAATGCTTGCCGATATTATGAAACGTGGAAAAACTGAAGTAGGACAAAAAACAATGGTAGATGCTTTAGCACCAGCAGTAGAAGAATTAAAGACAAAAATCCAGGGTCAGGCAGATGATAAAGAACTACTAGAATCCCTTGCAAAAGCAGCAACAGAAGGAGCGAATGCTACTAAGGAAATGGAAGCTTTAAGAGGTAGAGCTAGTTATCAAGCGAATAAAGGTGTTGGGCATTTAGATCCTGGTGCTGTAACAATGGCATATCAAATTGAAACTTTGTGTAACTATATTTTACAGAAATAAGGAGATGGATATGAACATAAATAAGAGAGACTTGCTTAAAAAAGCCTTTGATAATGAAGAAGTAGATAGGGTCCCTATTGGGTTTTGGCATCATTATGTCTTAGGAGAAGACCAATTTCAAGGACCAGAGCGTCAAGATATTTTAGATAAAATAGTAGAAGGACATTTAGATTATTATAAAAAAACAAACCCGGATATGATGAAGTTAATGAACGAGGGTTTTATGGGATATCCACCTATTATGGATAATAATCTGGAAACTAGGGAAGATCTCTTGAAGATAAAAAGTATAGGGCCAGATCATCCTTGGATTACTGAACAAATCAAACATGTTAGAAGATTGGTTGATCTATTTAGTGATGAAGTAATGACTTTTTATAATATATTTGCTCCACTTCAAGTAATCAGAATTAGACTTGAGTTTTTAGATTTGGATTTTGAAAGGTTTGTTTATTTAGCTGAGAACTTTCCTGAGGAATTTCATGCTGCAGGAATGGAAATACAAAAAGATATTAATATTTTAGTTGAAAAACTATTTAAAGAAACAGATTTAGATGGCATATATTACTGTGTTCAAAACATTCAAAGTGAAAAATATCCTTTAGATGTATATAACAAATATGTTAAACCAACAGAAATGGAAGTTTTAAATACTGCAAACAAATACAGTGATTATAATATACTTCATATCTGTGGTTATGCTCATCATAAGAATGATCTATCTTTTTACACGGATTATGAAGCTAAAGTTTATAACTGGGCGACTTTTACTGAGGGGGTTACTTTAGAAGAAGGTAAAAAAATATATGGAGGTAAAAGTGTTTTAGGTGGTTTTGATAACAATCCTGGAACATTGATAGATAGAGGCTCTAAAGAAGAATTAGATCAATTTGTTAAGAAATTAATTGACGAAAATGGATATAAGGGCTTCATTATAGGTGCTGATTGCTCAATACCTAATGATATTGATGACATCCAAGTTAAATATATTTCAGATGCTAGCCATAAATATGTAAAGGGAGATGAATAGTATGGACAGAAAAAATGTAATGAACGTTTTTTTAGACAATAAAACACCAGAGAGGATTCCTACTGCTTTTTGGTATCACTTTGTTTCTTTTCATGATCACTATAATTATCATAACAAGCAAGTATTTGACACTATAGTAAGAGAACAAAAAAAATATATAGATGAAGTGAAACCTGATTTTATTAAAATAATGTCCGATGGATTCTTCGGTCATCCTTCTGTTTCAAGCAAGTTGATAGAGACAATAGATGATCTAAAAGAAGTACAAAGTGTAGGTGCAGATCATGAATGGATAACAAAACAAGTGGAATTTGTTAAGGATATTTGTGATCATGCTGGAGATGGTGTTCATAAATATTACAATATCTTCTCCCCTTTACAATATATAAGACTTCGATTCGAAGAGTATGATGAGGATTTTACTAAGTTTGTAAGATTATTTAAAGAAGATAAGGATGTAATGATACAAGCAGCAAAAAATATAGCGGCAGATATTAAAATTCTAATCAAAAGGATTTTTGATGAAACTTCAGTTGATGGAATTTATTACAGTGTACAATCTGTTCAAGATGAAAGCTTCACCCATGATGTGCATAAGCAACTTGTTGAGCCTCTTGATTTACTTTTATTAGAATATATAAATGAATTTACAAATAATGTAATTATTCATATATGTGGATATGCAAATTATACAAATAATTTAGAGTGGTATGCAGATTATCCAGCTAAGGTATTTAACTGGGCTGTTTACACAGAAGGAATTGATCTAGAACAAGGTAAGAAAATATTCAAAGGAAAACCTGTGCTAGGTGGATTTGATAATAATCCTGGTTCTATTCTTTATGAAGGAACAGAGGATGAATTGAGAAAAGAGATATATAAAATCTTAGATGGTGCAGGGACGGCAGGAGTAGGACTAGGAGCTGACTGTACAGTAGATTCAAATATATCTGCAGAGAGATTAAATTTAATTAAAAAAATAGCATCAGAATATACAAGTAAATAGTTATTTGAGATTAATATGTTTGTTTTAGAGCCTCCTATATGCTGAATTATATAGGAGGCTCTTGAGACAAGCTTTAAAATTACTAATAAGTGAAGTGGTGAGTAAATGAATAAAACTTTAAATCAAAAAGTTTATGAAACCATAATAGATTCTATAATAACAGGTAAATTTGATCAAAGTACAGTTATATCTGAAAATGAACTGGTTCAAAGCTTAGGTGTAAGTAGGTCTCCTGTAAGGGAAGCTTTAGTAAGACTATGTAATAATGATATATTATATAGTATTCCTAGATTTGGATACAAACTAAAAATAGCGGATCATAAGTATTTAGAGGAGATTATTCAGTTTAGGTTAATAATGGAACCAGCATATTTGGAAAAATTCTTTGATAAATTAACAGAGGTAGATATTCAAAGTATAGAAGAAAAAATTGTAACTATGAATAAGGATGAGTTTTCAACTCCATCAGAGTACTGGGAAAAGACCAGCCGTTTTCACATTGAATTAGCATATTCTTACAGAGATCAATATTTTTATGATATGTTAAAACAAGTACTTGATAAACAATGGATAACTTTCTCCATGTTATATTGGAATAATTGGTCTTCTGTTGTGGATAGTAAGTTGATTAACAATCATTTAGAGATTTTAAAGGCTATAAAAGCAGGAAATAAAGAAGAGGCTGTAAATATGCTAAAAAAGGATATTCGGTCTTTTTAGATATGAGTTTGATTTTTGAAGCACTATATAATAGTAGAATAGTGGTATAGTTAAAGGTAGTGGAAGGAATAGATCTTTTCACTGCCTTTATTTTTTATTTACTGAATTCATCTGTAATTTTCAAATTAATTAGGTAGTGCCACAATTTTTATGATATTATATCAGTATACTATAGAGTATTATAGAGGTCGCTGAAAAGCATCCTTTTCTTTGTTCTGTTATTCTGAACATAGTGAAGAATCTTGGTACTTCTTCAGTGATCCAATATGATGTACAATTTGAAAAGTATATATAGGAGGTATAAGATGTCAAACTACACAGAAGTAGATACGCCGGCATTATTGATTGATAAGGATCAGGTACTTAACAATATAAGATTTATGCAGGATTATTCAAATCAATATAGTGTTCATCTACGACCACACACCAAAACTCACAAAATGCCATATTTAGCAAAATTACAGATAGAAGCAGGAGCTAAAGGAATCACAGTAGCAAAAGTAGGTGAAGCTGAGGCAATGGCTGAAAATGGCATAAATGACATATTTATAGCCAATGAAATCGTAGGTGATATTAAACTAAATAGAATCAAAAGCCTTGGAAGAACCATAGATATTTCCTTTGGAATAGACTGTGTTGACCATGTAAAGGAAATAGAAAGGATATTTGAAGGAGAAGATAAAAAGGCTCAGGTCCTTGTAGAAATAGAAGTAGGGGAAAATAGATCAGGTGTTATTGAAGAAGAGGATTTTGTATCTTTACTTAAGTTTATTAAAGAATGTAAAAATGTGAATTTAAAAGGGATATTTTCCCATGAAGGCCATAGCTATGGAGCGAAAGATATAGATGAATTAAGAAGTATATTTAATGAAAGTCAGATTAGGACTCTGAAGTTTGCTAATATAGCGGAAGAATTAGGATTTAAACTTGATGTAGTAAGTATAGGAGCTACACCACCATCCACTCATAACCTTCCTATAATGAAAGGGATTACTGAAATTAGACCGGGGACTTATATATTAATGGATGTATCTCAAGGTAATGCCCTAGGGACTTATGATAGATGTGCTGCCTCTGTTTTGGCTACTATTATCAGTAGACCTACAGAAGAAAGAGTTATTATAGATGTAGGAGCTAAGGGCATCACTATGCAGACTAGAAATAAGGGAATATGCACCACCAAAGGCCTAGGATATATAAAAGGATATGGTATCTATATAGATGGTGTATTTGATGAACATGGGATAATCTATAATAAGAATTTTAGAGATAAAGTGCAAATAGGAGACAGGGTAGAGGTCATACCAAATCATATTTGCCCGGTATGTAATTTATATGATAAAGCATATTTAGTATCTAAGGGAGAAATTGTAGAAGAGGTTCAAGTTTCAGGCAGGGGAAGGCTAGCGTAAATTATTTTTGAAAAAAGGATAAATATTATATATGATGCTATTGGAAAAGTATTATTTGATCATTATATAATTTTGTCTTTTTTATGCCATTGTGGAACGATAATATTCCGATTGGAACAAAAAAGCACCATCTGTACCAATCGAATCTGTCGAAACACAAAGAGATGGAATGAAAACATTCCAAACATCTAAAAAAGGAACCATTTTTAAAGGGATACTTAAAACTATATTTTTTTGACCTAACATTCTAAGATATAGCCGGGGAGTCTTGTATTTTCAATAGGTCTGGAATCATTCCCTAGGGTTTAAGATAAGAAAATCCAACTTTTTTGGTAGTCTCATATGGAGTCAAAAAACTTGGCACGCAAATTGCAATTATATTAATTGAAATAATTTAGATAAATTTTTTCTATCATAAGGAAAAGGATATCAACAAAAGAAAACATCTAAGGAGGAACAAATGAAGGATTTAAACAAACAAAAAGGTAATGGTTTGGCATTATTCCCATTTTTGATTTTTATTGCAGTTTATATGGGAACAGGTCTTATACTTCAATCACAAGGAGTTGAAATGGCATTTTATCAACTTCCAGCACCAATTGCAGCACTAGTAGCAATTATATTTGCATTTATAATGTTTAAAGGAACAATGGATGAGAAATTTGATACGTTCATCAAGGGTTGTGGTGATGAAAATATCATCATAATGTGTATCATCTATATTTTAGCAGGAGCATTCTCTGGAGTGTCAGGAGCTATGGGTGGAGTAGACTCAACAGTTAACTTTGCGCTTTCAATAATTCCACCACAATTTATTACTGCAGGAATATTTGTAATTGCATGTTTTATATCAGTTTCAACTGGTACATCAGTAGGTACAATCGTTGCTGTAGGGCCAATAGCTGTAGGTTTGGCTGATAGGGCGGGACTTAGTTTAGCTTTAGTAATAGCTGCTCTTATTGGAGGATCTATGTTTGGCGACAATATGTCTGTTATCTCTGATACAACTATTGCAGCAACAAGGACACAAAATTGTGAGATGAAAGACAAATTTAGAATGAATATTCTAATGGCTGCACCAGCGGCAGTACTTACAGTAATATTGTTATTAATCTTTGGTAAACCGATTAATGTGGTTGCAGCTGAAGAATACTCATACAATATTGTAAAAATGCTGCCTTATATTTTAGTATTAGTAACAGCTTTAATGGGAGTTAATGTATTTGTTGTTTTAACATCAGGAATACTATCATCAGGAATTATTGGTCTTGCATATGCTGATTTTGGATTACTTCAATTCGGTCAAGAAATATATAATGGTTTCATCGGTATGTTTGAAATATTTATACTGTCAATTCTTATTGGTGGCCTTGCTAACATGGTTAACAAAGCTGGGGGTATTGATTGGCTGCTTACTAAAGTTAGAAGTATGATTAAAGGAAGAAAATCAGCAGAAATTGGTATTGCTGCATTAGTGGCTTTGACAGATGCGGCTACAGCAAACAATACAGTTGCCATCATTATTGATGGACCAATAGCTAAAGAAATTTCTACTGAATATAAAGTAGACCCAAGAAGATCAGCATCATTATTGGACTCATTCTCATGTATTATGCAAGGGTTAATTCCTTATGGAGCACAAGTGTTAATGGCCATAGGATTAACTAATGGAGCATTATCACCAATTGATGTAATACCACTACTGTGGTATCAATTATTACTTGCAGGCTTTGCGATTGTTTCAATATTTATTCCATATACAGATGGTATGATCAAAAAAGATCCTTGGAACTGGGAACATGATAAACCAATGAGTAAAGTAGCTGGCAATACAAAATAGTTAATATTAAATTAATATTATAGATAAAATAATAATTTAGGAGGAAATATAATGGATAAAGCAAAATTAAACAAAATGGATTTTTCTACTAGAGCAATACATGCAGGATATGAAAAAAATGAACATGGTGCATTAGCCACTCCAATATATCAAACATCAACATTTATATTTGATTCAGCAGAACAAGGTGGAAGAAGATTTGCCCTTGAAGAAGGTGGATATATTTACGGAAGATTAGGTAACCCTACTTCTGCACAAGTAGAAGAAAAATTAGCTAATCTTGAAGGAGCTGAAGCAGGTTTAGTTACAGGATCAGGAATGGGTGCTATAACTTCAGTTATTTGGACACATGTAAAAGCTGGAGATCACATAATAGCAGCTAAAACACTATATGGTTGTACATTTGCATTCCTTAACCATGGAATTGAAAAATTTGGTGTAGAGGTAACATTTGTTGATACATCAAATCCAGAAAACGTAAGAGCTGCAATGAAAGAAAATACAACATTGGTATATTTAGAAACACCAGCAAATCCAAACTTATTAATCACTGATATAGAAGCTGTATCAAAAATAGCTCATGAAAATGAAGGATGTATTGTAGTAGTAGACAATACTTTCTGTACTCCGTTCATTCAAAGACCATTAGAATTAGGAGCTGACGTAGTAGTTCACTCAGCAACAAAATATCTAAATGGACATGGAGATGTTATAGCAGGATTTGCAGCAGGTTCATTGGAGTTCATAACACAAGTAAGATTATTTGGTATTAAAGATATGACTGGATCAGTTATAAGCCCATTTGATGCATTCTTAATCAACAGAGGAATGAAGACTCTAAATATAAGAATGGACAGACACTGTTCAAATGCACAAAAAGTAGCTGAATTCCTTGAAACACATCCAGCAGTAGCGAATATCAACTACCCAGGATTAAAAAGCTTCCCACAATATGAATTAGCTAAAAAACAAATGGATGCACCAGGTGCAATGATAGCATTTGAATTGAAAGGTGGATTAGAAGCAGGAAGAAAATTAATGAATACTGTTGAATTATGTACTTTAGCAGTAAGCTTAGGTGACTGTGAAACATTAATCCAACATCCAGCTACAATGACTCACTCACCATATACACCAGAAGAAAGAGCAGCAAGTGGTATAGCTGAAGGATTAGTAAGATTATCAGTAGGTTTAGAATCAGCAGATGATATCATAGCTGACTTAAAACAAGCATTAGATGCTTTAGTATAATAATTTTAATTTGTCATTCTGAGCGATAGTGAAGAATCTTAAAATCCTTCACTGCGTTCAGGATGACTTTTTTATTTCGGAATATATCTTTTAAATTTAGATTTATATGCTATAATTAAAATATAATTTGATATGAATAGGTTAAGAACTGATCAGAAGGATCTCAAGGTTCTTTTATTTTTCAATTAGTGGAACGAATATAGTCCGCAAGGTTTAATAATATGCCATATTCAATTCTTGTAAACATGTCACTTTTATAGGTTTGAAACAAATTCATTCCAATTCCATATTAATGGGCTGAAGTGACATGTTTTCAAACCCAGTGAAATACACAAAGTGTTTTTGGCATATTTATTGCATTAGTGAAAAGAAGGAGACAGAAAAGTATGAAGACTCGAAGAATAAAGATAATCACTGCCATAGATAGACCCCATATAACTTATGATATACTAAGTCTACTCCGTAAACATGATATTGGAATTTTAGCTATGGAGGTATATACATATGTTATATATCTTAAAGTACCTGTAATAGAGCAGGGATTATGGAAAGATGTACTTGAAGAGATGGAAAGAATGGACGAAATTGAAAGTGTTGAAGAGATTGATTTAATTGCATTTGAAGAACGTGATATTGAGATGAAAAGAGTCTTAGATATAATACCTCAAGGGGTGGTCGTTTTAAGTGCAAAGGGCAATATAAAATATGCTAATAATTATGTAGCAGAGAGGATATTTAAAACTACTTCTAATCAATTAACGAATAGATATATCATAGACTTTATTAATGATGATAAATTAAAACAATTTATTAAAGAAGAGAAATTAAAGTCAATAAGAAATAAAGAAATTACTATAGGGAATCAATCATATATATTAAATATACACCCTATTCTTAGTGATGAAAATGTTTTCTCGGGCCATATGCTTTCTTTAAATGAAGTGATCAATCAAGATAACTACCATAATCCTATAACATTTGACGATATTATAGGGGAAAGCAATAAGTTAAAAGAAGTAATTGAACAGGCGAAATTATATTCATTGGCAGATTCCCCGGTGTTGATTACTGGTGAGAGTGGTACAGGTAAGGAGTTATTTGCCAGGGCCATACACAATCTTAGTGGCCGATTTAATAAACCTTTTATCGCTATTAACTGTGCCGCTATTCCAGAGCAACTTTTAGAAAGTGAGTTATTTGGTTATGAAAGTGGATCTTTTACCGGAGGTAAAAAAGAAGGTAAAAAAGGTATATTTGAGTTAGGGGAAGGTGGGACCATATTTCTGGATGAGATAGGTGAGATGCCACCACATCTTCAAAGTAAAATGCTTAGGGTATTACAGGAGAAAAGTGTCAGAAGAATAGGGAGTCATACAGAAATTCCTATTGATGCAAGAATAATAACAGCAACGAATCAAGATATAGATGAGTTAATAAGAACTGATAAGTTCAGATTGGATTTACTTTATAGAATCAATATATTTAGTGTGGATATACCTCCACTAAGAGATAGAAAAGATGATATTCCAATATTGGTGGAACATTTCACTGGAAAACACATCAAAAGGTATGGAAAGACGATTGAAGGATTGGAGCCAAAGGCCATGAAAAAGTTGATTTCTTACAACTGGCCTGGAAATATTAGGGAACTACAAAATGTACTAGAAAGAGCGATTGCTTTAACCTCAGAGCACCTTATTAAGGAAAAGGATATTATGCTTAATTATAACCTAGAAAGAAGTGAAAATCTTAATAATCAATCATCCTTAAATGATATTATAGGTAGTTATGAAAGAAACATAATTTTAGACACATTAAAAAATTCTACTAGCATTAGAGAAGCTGCAAGAAGGTTAGATGTGACTCACACCTTGTTGATTAATCGAATTAAAAAATACTGTATTGCTGATGAAGAATGGAAATACTAATTATTTCTGATTATTATCCCTTAAAGGGTTAGTAATATATAAAAATATCAAGGAGGCGTAAAGATGAATGATTTAAACAAACGAAAAGGCAGTGGTTTAGCATTACTCCCATTTATTATTTTTATTGCAGTATTTTTGGGAACGGGTCTTGTACTTCAAGGTCAAGGAGTTGACATGGCATTTTATCAACTTCCAGCACCGGTAGCAGCGTTAGTAGCAATTATCTTTGCATTTATATTCTTTAAAGGTTCAATGGATGAAAAATTTGATTCATTCATTAAGGGTTGTGGTGATGAAAATATCATCATAATGTGTATCATCTATATATTAGCTGGAGCGTTTTCAGGAGTTTCAGGAGCAATGGGTGGGGTAGAATCAACAGTAAACTTTGCACTTTCAATAATTCCGCCACAATTCATCACGGCGGGAATATTTATAATTGCATGTTTTATATCAATTTCAACAGGTACATCTGTAGGTACAATAGTTGCAGTTGGACCAATAGCTGTAGGTTTGGCTGAAAAGGCTGGGTTAAACTTACCATTAGTTATAGCTGCTTTAGTAGGTGGAGCTATGTTTGGTGATAATTTATCTGTTATATCTGATACAACGATTGCAGCGACTAGAACGCAAAATTGTGAAATGAGAGATAAGTTTAGAATGAACATTTTGATGGCTGCACCAGCAGCAATAATTACTGTAGTATTGCTATTAATCTTTGGTAAACCGATCAATGTTGTAGCGGGTGATGTTTATACTTATAACATAATAAAAATGTTGCCTTATATTCTAGTACTAGTAACTGCATTGGTAGGAGTCAATGTATTTGTAGTATTAACTGGGGGAATACTTTCATCAGGTATCATTGGATTCGCGTTTGGAGACTTTAACTTACTTGGATTTGGCCAAGAGATATACAATGGTTTTACTGGTATGTTTGAAATATTCTTATTATCTATGCTAATTGGTGGTCTTGCTAATATGGTTAACAAAGCAGGAGGTATTGACTGGTTACTTGCTAGGATTAGAAGTATGATTAAAGGTAGAAAATCAGCAGAAATTGGTATTGCTGCATTAGTATCCTTAACGGATGCAGCTACAGCAAATAATACAGTAGCCATCATCATTGATGGACCTATAGCAAAAGAAATTTCTACAGAATATCAAGTAGACCCAAGAAGATCAGCATCATTACTTGACTCATTCTCATGTATAATGCAAGGATTAATACCTTATGGTGCACAGATGTTGATAGCTGTAGGATTTACAAATGGTGCAGTATCTGCCTTTGAAGTTATCCCGCTATTATGGTACCAATTATTATTAGGAGTACTTGCTATTGTTTCAATCTTTGTTCCATTTACAGATGGTTTGATCAGGAAAGATCCATGGAACTTTGAACATGATATGCCAATGAGTAAAGTCGCAGATAAAGTTAAATAATTGTATTAGAACTAATCAGTTAATATTATCAATTAATATTATAGATTAAACTTAGGAGGAGTTATGATGGACAAAGAAAAATTGAGCAGAATGGACTTTAGTACCAAGGCAATACATGCTGGATATGAAAAAAATGAGCATGGCGCATTAGCAACTCCAATATATCAAACATCAACATTTATATTTGATTCTGCAGAACAAGGTGGTAGAAGATTTGCCCTTGAGGAAGGTGGATACATCTATGGAAGGTTAGGAAATCCAACTTGTACACAAGTGGAAGAAAAATTAGCTGCACTTGAGGGAGCGGAGGCATCAATAGTAACTGGATCAGGAATGGGAGCCATAACTTCAGTTATTTGGACCCATGTAAAAGCTGGAGACCACATCATAGCTGCAAAAACTCTTTATGGTTGTACATTTGCATTTTTAAACCATGGAATAGAAAAATTTGGTGTAGAAGTAAGCTTTGTTGATACATCCAATCCAGAAAATGTAAAAGAAGCAATGAAGGATAACACAAGATTAGTATACTTAGAAACACCAGCAAATCCAAATATGTTAATTACAGATATAGAAACCATATCAAAGATTGCCCATGAAAAAGAAGGATGTTTAGTAGTAGTGGACAATACTTTCTGTACACCATTTATCCAAAGGCCAATAGAACTTGGAGCAGATGTGGTAGTTCACTCAGCAACCAAATACCTGAATGGACATGGAGATGTAATAGCGGGATTTGCAGCAGGAACAGCTGAATTTATAGCACAAGTAAGATTATTTGGTATTAAGGACATGACAGGATCAGTATTGAGTCCATTTGATGCATTCTTGATTAATAGAGGTATGAAAACTTTGAACTTAAGAATGGAAAGACATTGTTCAAATGCACAAAAAGTAGCTGAATTCCTAGAAGCTCATCCAGCAGTAGCAAATATAAACTACCCAGGATTAAAAAGCTTCCCACAATATGAATTAGCAAAAAAACAAATGGACTTACCAGGTGCTATGATTGCATTTGAATTAAAAGATGGACTGGAAGCAGGAAGACAATTAATGAATACAGTGGAACTATGTACTTTAGCAGTAAGTTTAGGAGACTGTGAGACCTTAATCCAACATCCAGCTACAATGACACATTCTCCATATACACCAGAAGAAAGGGCAGCAAGTGGTATATCTGAAGGACTTGTGAGATTATCCGTTGGTTTAGAAGCAGCGGAAGATATCATAGCTGACTTAAAACAAGCCTTGGATAAGTTAGTGTAAATTTAGTTTTGTCATTCTCGGTGTTAGGGAAAAATCTTAAGATTTGGCAAAAGCTTTAGGATAATTATTGTCAAACTTAATAATTAAGTTTAAAATAGACAGTAGATAGATTTGCTCTATTTACTGTCTATCATATTTTCGAGGGGGTGTTGTATTTGAGTGAAAGAATAGGAGTAATAGCAGGTACCCCTATGGATACACAGATGGGGGTAGATTTTTTAGAGGGCAAAGGAATAAATGCAATTGGATATTCAGTATCCAATAATCCTAAAGAGCAAAGTCGCCTTCAATTATTATCTAAAGATAAACTCTATAATATTGTAATCCAGATCGTCTTTAAAGCTAAGTCTCAAGGAATCAATAAAATCTTTGTCTATTGTAATTCTTTAAGTGCAGCAATAGATATGAATAAAGTCTCTAAGGAGACAGATACTTTAGTAATAACACCATTTATAGCCTATCGTGATATAGCTAAGGATTTTTCAAAGCTACTGATATTTGCAGCGAATGGTCAATCCTGCGCTAAGATAGAGGAAATACTTGAGGAATCAAATGAAGATATTAGGATTTGGAGTATATCAGCTTTACCATTGGTTGAAGAAATAGAGACCCATAGTTCACCTATGGAAATCTATGATAAATTAGCCATGGACCATATATTGAATTGGGCAAAGATAAATAAAATAGAAGGTATATTACTAGGATGCACCCATTTTCCATATCTGGCTGATATATTATTAAATAAGACTAGGATCCCAATTATAGATCCAGCAGAAAAAATGCTAGAAAAATTAATATTAGGAGACTTAAAAAATCCTCTTTATTAAGATATATATCTTAATAAAGAGGATTTACTTATTTATTTAGATGACAAAAAAAGAACATAAATTAACAAAAAATAACCTTGATATGGAATATAAAACTAATAAAATATAAATTAGGAAAGATAGCAATATTTTTAAATAATAAGATGATATTTTTAGATAATACAGATTACTTTTGATATAATTATAATGGAGATTGTGGTGAAAATTCTCTAAATCCTATGAAAGAGGGTACTAATTATGAATGAATTTATGAAAAGTGGTACTGGTTTAGAAGACTTCAAAGGAATATCAGATTTTATAGATTTAAAAATGCTGCAAAATATATTGGATAATTTTGCAAGGGCAACAGGTCTTTCTTTTGTTACGGTGGATCATAGAGGTAATCCTGTCACCGAGTATAGTGGATTTACAAAATTTTGTCATAAAATAAGATCCTATGATGAGTATAGGGAGAATTGTTATAAGTGTGATGAAACAGGTGGTCTTAGAGCAGCGGTCTTAGGAAAACCTTATTTTTATAAATGTCACACTGGTTTAGTGGATTTTGCTATCCCTATTATGTTAAGAGGCAACTATTTAGGTGCAATTTTAGCTGGACAAACCAAGGTTGAAGAAAGTTACAATGGCAAAGTAGAATATATTACAACTAAAACTAAAGGCTGGGAGAATAATATTGAGTTAGAGGAAGCTTATGGTGAAATTGATGAAGTTAGTTTGGATAAGATAACTTCTACAGCATATACCCTACATGAAATATCCAAATATATAGTTGAAAAAGAATATTTAAATATAGTGAAACAACAATTAAATAATAGACATTTGAAGTATATGGAAGAGGAAAAGAAACAGACAGAGTTGGAAAAGTCATTAAAAGAAGCGGAGCTTAAAGCCTTACAATACCAGATCAATCCACATTTTTTATTCAATGCTCTAAATACAATATGTAGACTTGCATATATAGAAGGGGCTACAAAGACTGAGGAAATGGGATATGCTTTTTCAGAAATGATGAGATATGTTCTCAAAAAAAATACTTCCCAATTGATGAAGTTAAAAGAGGAAATAGGACATAGTAAAAATTATCTCAAAATACAGAAAATACGGTTGGGAGAAAGGTTGAACTATAGTATAGATATACCAGAAAAATATTATGATATCAGTTGCCCTTTTATGATGCTACAGCCCCTAGTTGAAAATAGTGTAAAGTATGTGGCTGAAGTTAGGGAAAGTGGAGGATTGATTCATATTAAAGGGTATGATGATGGCAATGATCTCATAATAACAGTGAAAGATGATGGTGATGGAATACCACAAGATAAGATAAAAGATATATTACATAATGATAGTTTAGGAATTAGTTCTGAAGTTTCGGGTAAAGAAGAGATAGGATTAGCCAATGTAAACAAGAGATTAATTCACTTTTTTGGAGATAGATACGGCTTGGAAATAGGTGGCCAGAGAAAAGGTAGTACAGGTACTGTTATAAAGATAAGGCTCCCTTTAAAGATAGGGCCATCCAATTATAGTTAGAGTATTCATTGCATCCTACAATAAATGGGGGCAGAATAATGTACAATATATTAATTGTTGAAGATGAAGAGATAGAAAGAACTGTGCTAAAATCAATCATATTAGATAATATAAAGGATGTCCAAATAGTTGGAGAGGCTAGTAATGGGCATGAAGCTATCAATATTATTAAAGATAAGGAAATTGATTTAGCTTTTATGGACATCAATATACCTGGTATCAATGGCTTGGAAGTAATCGACTATTTAAAGAGAAAGCGTCCTAAATCAAAAGTTATAATAGTAACAGCTTATGATAAATTTGAGATAGCCCATGCTGCTATAAAATTGAAGGTGGATGATTATTTATTAAAACCAGTAAGGCCATCCATATTAATAGAAACAGTTCAAAAATATATAAAAAATACAAATAGGATTAAAATTGAAACTGAATATAAGGAGTATCTTCTTAGTTTAAGAAGAGAAATTTGTGATAACTCTTATAAGAGGACGATGGAAGTAGTTAAAGCATATTTGGATAAGCTTTATGGCTCTGAAGATTTTACTAATGTGGTATCAAATTCTTTAGGGTTATTTGTAGATGAGTTAATAGACATAGCTAGGGATGTGGGCTTCAGCTATGTAAATCAGTTACAAGATAAATCCAATAAAATCCTAAACTCTAATCTATATAATAAGAAAAAATATATTTTATATAATGAATTTAGGGAACTAATGGATGATATATATATAGAATTAGATAAAAAGGATGAAAATGCTGAGAAGGATATCAATTCTTTAATAAATTATATAGAAATAAATATAAGAAGAGGGGTTAGCCTAGAGGATGTAGCCAATTATTCTAATAGAAATGTATACTATTTAAGTAAATTATTTAAAAAAGAAATGGGAGTAAATTTTATAGACTATCTAACGGATAGGAAAATGGAGATAGCTAAAGAGATGCTATCTGATAATGAAATAGCTATAAAAAATATATCTATAGAATTATCTTATAGAGAAACCACTTATTTTAGTAAAGTGTTTAGAAAAAATGTAGGTATGACACCTTCTAAATATAGAGAAAAGGCTATAAAGGAAAGTAAAAGAAGTCATTTAATCGATGGAGAAAGAAGGTTTTTAGGTGAATAATTTTAATATTAATACAGATATTTACTTTGGACAAGATTCCTTAGATAAACTAAAAGAAATTAAGAAGAAGAATGTACTTATTGTAACAGATAAATTTATGGTTGATTTTGGTGTGGTTGAAAAGATTAGTAGCAAACTAAATGATTGCAATATACAAATTTTTAGTGATATAGAACCAGATCCTCCTGTAGAGACCATAGCCATAGGTATTGAAAAACTCCTGGAAGTAAAACCAGATATAATTATTGCTTTAGGTGGTGGCTCACCTATAGATGCTGGAAAGGCAATTAAAGAATTGGCTGAAAAAATGGATACAGGAAAGACTCCGGATTTAATAGCGATACCAACTACAAGTGGCACTGGCTCAGAAGTTACAATGTTCTCTGTTATAACCAATAAAAATAACAATACTAAATATCCTCTTGTATCAGAAAGTATGACACCAGATATGGCTATTTTAGATCCTGAATTGGTAATTACCGCTCCTAAGGGGATCACAGCAGATACTGGAATGGATGTTATAACCCATGCAATGGAAGCCTATGTATCTACAAATGCTACAGATTTTACTGATGCTTTTGCAGAAAAAGCACTGAAATTAACTTTTGAGTATTTGCCTAAAGCCTATAAAGATGGAAATGATATGATATCAAGAGAGAAGATGCACAATGCTTCTTGTATGGCAGGAATAGCTTTTAATATGGGATCATTAGGGCTAAACCATGGGATAGCCCATGCAATTGGAGGAAAATTTAAGATACCCCATGGTAGAATAAATGCAATGTTACTTCCTCTTATCATAGAGTATAATGCAGACTTAGATAATATGGATATGAATAATTATAGCGAAGCTGCTAGAAAATATCATGATATAGCAAAGATGCTGAATTTACCAGCGCAGAATATACGACTAGGGGTTCATAATCTGATTCATGAGATCAATAGCCTTAATAGGACTTTTAAAATACCAAGAACATTAACAGAGATGTGAATTCCAAAAGAATTAATTATAAATTCCAAAGAAGAGTTAATAAAGGCAGCATTAGCAGATGTATGTACCAAGACCAATCCAAGAAAACCTTCAGCCCTAGATATAGACAAGATAATAAATAAATTAATATAAATCCATTGAACCTCCAATAAGGAGGTTTTTTTCTTTTTTGGGGCATGATACTTTTTTGTCTTCTAATGATAAAAAAATATGGTTTATAGAATTTTCTAACAAGTTCTTACCTTCTATAGTCAAGAGTTTTCTAAAGTAAAGTAATAAAATATAAGTGTAAAACATAAATATAAGACAAGTCTATCATTGAGCATTAAATTATTAAAATACAAAACTAGGAGGTATTTGATTATGCAAAAAGAAGCATTAGGAATGATTGAAACCAAAGGTTTGGTTGGTGCAATTGAAGCAGCAGATGCCATGGTAAAATCAGCAAATGTAAACTTAATTGGCTATGAAAAAATTGGCTCTGGATTAGTTACAGTAATGGTAAGAGGTGATGTAGGAGCTGTTAAAGCTGCTACTGATGCAGGGGTTGCAGCAGCAGAAAAAGTAGGACAAGTAGTTTCGGTTCAAGTTATACCAAGGCCTCATATGGATGTAGAAAAAATATTACCAAAAAAATAATAAAGTTATGGTGAAAGGAGAATATCCATGAAAGATGATTTATTAAATAAAATAATGGATGAAGTAATGAAAAAAATGGGCGCAGAGGAATCTGATGCAAAAAACATCACAGTAGAAAATATTTCCAAAGTAGAAGCATGCAACACAAACAAATGTAGTGTCACAGAATTTGTTGGAACTGCCATAGGAGATACTATTGGTTTGGTTATTGCAAACGTTGACAGTCAATTACATGAATTAATGAAAATCGATAAAAAATATAAATCAATCGGTATCGTTGGTGGAAGAACAGGTGCAGGACCACATATATTTGCAGCTGATGAAGCTATCAAAGCTACGAATACAGAAATATTATTGATTGAACTACCTAGAGATACAGCAGGGGGAGCAGGTCATGGATCCTTGATCATCTTTGGTGCCGAAGATGTTTCAGATGCCAGAAGAGCAGTTGAGGTAACTTTAAGTGAATTAAATAGGACATTTGGAGATGTATATGGTACTTCCGCTGGACATCTGGAGTTTCAATATAGTGCTAGAGCTAGTTATGCATTGAATAAAGCCTTTGGAGCACCAATTGGCAAATCTTTTGGTATAACAGTTGGAGCACCAGCAGCAATAGGTGTTGTATTGGCAGATACTGCAGTTAAGGCAGCAACTGTAGATACGATTGGATATTCTACTCCAGGTAATGGTGGCACAAGCTTTTCAAATGAGGTAATCTGTACATTTTCAGGGGACTCAGGAGCTGTTAGACAAGCTATAGCAGCAGCAAGAGATGTAGGTAAACAATTACTTGGTACCTTAAGTAATGAAGAAATTAAATCTTCAACAACTCCTTATATATAGGATATTTTGAGGATGAAGAAAGGGGCGTAAAAGTATTGAAATCAAAAAGATTTGAAGTATTAGAACAAAGACCTGTAAATCAGGATGGTTTTGTTAAAGAGTGGACAGAAGTGGGCTTGATTGCTATGGACAGTCCCAATGATCCAAAGCCTAGTATTAAAATAGAAAATGGGAAAATAGTAGAACTAGATGGTAAAAGAAGAGAAGACTTTGATATGCTGGATGTTTTTATTGCGGATTATGCAATAAAATTAGACAATGCAGAGAAAGTAATGAAGATGGACTCTGCAATATTGGCAAGAAAATTAGTTGATATCAATGTAAGCAGAAAAGAAATTCTAGATTTAACTTTATCAATGACTCCTGCAAAGATTGTAGAAGTAGTTAGTCAGATGAATGTACTGGAAATGATGATGTCAGTTACTAAGATGAGGGCTAGAAAGATTCCTACAAATCAATGCCATGTTACCAATCTAAAGGACAATCCTATACAAATTGCAGCAGATGCAGCAGAAGCTGCCATAAGGGGTTTTGATGAGCAAGAGACAACGGTTGGTATTGCAAGATATGCACCATTTAATGCTTTAGGAATTTTAGTTGGTGCTCAAGTTGGTAGGCCAGGAGTTCTAACCCAGTGTGCCGTGGAGGAAGCTACAGAATTAAAATTGGGAATGAGAGGATTAACTGCATATGCAGAAACAGTATCCGTTTATGGTACAGAGGCTGTTTTCATGGATGGAGACGATACTCCTTGGTCTAAAGCCTTCTTAGCATCTTGTTATGCATCTAGGGGACTGAAGATGAGATTTACTTCTGGAACGGGATCAGAGGTTCAAATGGGATATTCAGAAGGAAAATCTATGCTTTATCTTGAAGCAAGATGTCTATATGTAACAAAAGGAGCAGGAGTTCAAGGTACTCAAAATGGTTCTGTAAGTTGTGTAGGAGTTCCAGCAGGGGTTCCAGGTGGTATTAGAGCCATATTGGCAGAGAATTTAATTGCTATGATGCTAGATTTAGAATGTGCATCCAGCAATGACCAAACCTTTACCCATTCAGATTTAAGAAGAGTTGCAAGAACTTTAATGCAATTAGTACCAGGAACTGACTTTATATGTTCAGGATATAGTGCTACGCCAAATTATGACAATATGTTTGCTGGTTCCAACTGGGACGCAGAAGACTATGATGATTGGAATATAATTCAAAGGGATTTAAAAATAGACGGTGGATTAATACCCGTTACAGAAGAAGAGGTAGTTAAAGTTAGAAACAAAGCTGCAAGAGCAATCCAAGCATTGTTTAGAGAGCTAGAATTACCTGAGATTACAGATGAAGAAGTAGAAGCTGCTACATATGCCCATGGCAGTAAGGATATGCCAGAGAGAAACGTAGTAGAGGATTTAAAAGCCACTGAAGAGATGATGAATAGAGGAATTACTGGAATAGATGTGGTTAAAGCCTTATATAGAGCTGGATTTGAAGATGTAGCAGAAAGCGTATTTAATCTCCTTAAAGAAAGAATCGCTGGTGATTATCTTCATACAGCAGCAATAGTGGATAAAGACTTTAAAGTTATTAGTGCTGTTAATTATCCAAATGACTATGCAGGGCCTCAAACCGGATATCAAATAAGTGATGAAAGATGGGCTGAAATTAGTAATATCCGTAATGCAGTAAGTCCAGAAGACTTTTAAGAGAGGTGAGAAAATGGTTATTGATGAAAGATTATTGAAAAGTGTCATAGCGGAAGTATTACAAGAAATGAATTTTGATAATACTGTGGATGTTAAGGGAGATCAATTTATTCCAGAGGAAATATCAAATATGGATATTAAAGAAATAGGCGATGCTCAAAAAGGTTCAGCTCCAAATGAGGTAGTTATCGGTTTGGCGGCAGCTTTTGGTGTACATCAAACAAAGACCATTGTAGGAGTTCCTCATTATGAGGTATTAAGAGAGGTTATAGCAGGTATTGAAGAGGAAGGGATGAACTATAGAATAGTAAAAGTATATAGAACATCAGATGTTGCCTTTGTTGCTCATGATTCAGCTAAACTAAGTGGATCAGGAATAGGTATAGGGATTCAGTCTAAAGGTACAACTGTAATACATCAAAAAGATCTATTCCCTCTTAGTAATTTGGAACTATTCTCTCAAGCGCCATTATTAGATTTAAAAGCATATAGGGATATCGGTAGGAATGCTGCAAGATATGCTAAGGGTGAATCCCCAAATCCAGTTCCTGTAAAGAATGATCAAATGGCTAGACCAAAATATCAAGCGATAGCAGCTTTACTGCATATAAAGGAAACTCAATATGTTGACGGTAATAAAAGACCTCAAGAACTGAATATAGAGTTTAAATAAAGGGTGGTGTAAAAATGGAACAAGAACAATTATTAAAACAAATAATAGAAGAAGTAATGAAATCTATGAATGGCAATAAGGAAATAGATAAATCACATACAGTAAGTAATACTGACAGGATGGATGTTACAAATTATCCATTAGGTGAAAAGGTGCCAGAAAGGATCAAGACGCCTACAGGTAAACTTCTTTCAGAAATAACTTTGGATAAAGTAATTAGCGGAGAGATCGGTTCATCTGATGTTAGGATTTCTCCTGAAACTTTAGAGATGCAGGCCCAGGTTTCTGAGTCTGTAAATAAGGATGCTTTTGCTAATAATCTACGAAGAGCTTCGGAATTAATAGCGGTACCCGATGATAGACTGTTAGAAATCTATAATTTATTAAGACCTTATAGATCTACAAAAGAGGAATTATATGATATTGCAAGAGAATTGGAAGAAAAATATAATTGTACAGTAAATGCAAACTTCGTAAGGGAAGCTGCTGATGTATATGAGGCAAGAGGAAGACTTAGGAAAGATATATAGTGCCTTAGGTGGAGGTGTAGTATGGAAATAATTGCTGGTGTAGATATTGGAAATGCAAGTACAGAGGTGGCATTGGCGAGAGTTTCTAATGGACAGTTAGAAATATTATCTAGCAATATAGTTTCTACAACTGGGATTAAAGGTACAAAACAAAATATAAATGGTTTATTTAAATCTATTACAGAGGCTTTAAAAAAAGCCGGACTAACAATAGATGATTTAGATCGGATTGGAGTAAATGAAGCTGCTCCTGTTATTGGAGATGTGGCTATGGAAACCATAACTGAAACCATTATCACAGAATCCACTATGATTGGACATAATCCATCTACTCCTGGAGGAGTAGGTATCGGCGTTGGGGAGACAGTTTCCATAGAGAATTTGGACAAGGTTCAATCTGATAAGGACTATATCCTTGTGATTCCCCCAGAGGTTAACTTTGATCTAGCAGCTAAAGCTATTAATTTTTACCAATCCAAAGTCAATATCAAAGGTGCCATTGTAAAAAATGATGATGGCGTTCTTATAAATAATAGACTAAATAAAAAGATTCCCATAGTAGATGAAGTAGGATTAATAGATAAGGTGCCTATAGGAATGTTATCGGCAATAGAAGTAGCGGAAGTAGGAGGAGTTGTAGAGGTACTATCAAATCCCTATGGCATAGCCACTGTATTTGGCCTTAGTTCTGATGAGACCAAACAAGTGGTACCCATTGCTAGGGCATTAATAGGAAATAGATCTGCAGTGGTTATAAAAACGCCAAAGGGTGATGTTAAGGAAAGACGTATCCCAGCAGGCAGTATAGAGATTATAAGCTCCAATAGACAAGTAAAGATTAATGTAGATGAAGGTGCCGAAAAAATAATGTCGGCAATGAACTCTGTAGATATTATAGAAGATGTAAAGGGTGAACCGGGAACCAATGCCGGTGGTATGCTAGAAAAGGTACGTCAAGTGATGTCTAATTTAACAGAACAACATCCTAAATCTATTAAGATTCAAGATTTGCTTGCAGTAAATACTTTTATACCTCAAAGAGTAAAGGGAGGACTTGCTAATGAGTTTTCCCTTGAGAATGCTGTTGGAATTGCAGCCATGGTAAAATCCGATAAACTTCAAATGGAAATTATCGCCAACGAGTTGTCATCTAAAATAGGAGTAGAGGTTAAAGTAAGCGGGGTAGAGGCTGATATGGCTATCAAAGGAGCCCTCACAACACCTGGTAGCAACAAACCCTTGGCAATCTTAGATATGGGTGCTGGCTCCACAGATGCATCTATAATCAACAAGGAGGGAGATATAAAATCCATCCACTTAGCAGGTGCAGGAGATATGGTGACATTAATTATAAAAACAGAACTAGGATTAGATAGTACAGAGTTAGCTGAAGATATAAAAAGATATCCATTGGCAAAAGTAGAAAGCCTATTTCATATAAGGCATGAAGATGGGTCCGTAGAATTTTTTGAGAAACCTTTAGAGCCAGAGATTTTTGCTAAAGTTGTACTACTCAAAGATGAAGGGTTGATTCCAATAGAGGAAAAACTTTCTTTAGAGAAGATCAAAGCTGTAAGACGTAGCTCAAAGGAGAAGGTATTTGTTACCAATGCCATAAGGGCTTTACAAAAAGTCAGTCCTACTAATAATCTAAGAGAGATAGAATTTGTGGTTATGGTAGGCGGATCTGCTTTAGATTTTGAAATACCTCAATTGGTTACAGATGCCTTGTCTCATTATAATGTGGTAGCGGGAAGAGCCAATATAAGAGGGATAGAAGGTCCAAGGAATGCAGTGGCAACGGGACTTGTATTATCTATGGCAGAGAAAGGTGATTCCATATGAAGGGACCATTAGCTGTAGAGCAAAAACCTACGATAAAGGTATATTACCAAGAAAATAGGGTTTCTAAAAAAGAATTTTGTTTTTTACTATATGGGATGGAAGAAGAGGGCATACCCTATGAAATCCACCCTGTAAATGAACAAAATGTATTGGATATCAGTCATAGTGCAGCCAAGGATTCAAAATTAGGAGTTGGATTCGGCATCAATAGTATGGAGGTAGTCCTTCATTATGAAAAATTAGACAGGTTATCACCTATATTTAGAGTTGATTTACAAAGTAATCAACAACTCCTAAGGGCTTTAGGAGCGAATGCAGCAAGACTTGTCAAAAGAATGCCATTTAAAAATATGAATGATTTTCCGTAAAGGAGGTGCGTTATATGTCCCAATTAAGCCTTGGAATAATTGAAGCCATAGGGCTTTCTACAGCAATTCAGGTAGCAGATATATGTGTAAAATCTGCAAATGTTAATTTAATAGGTTATGAATTTACTAAAGGGTCAGGAATGACTGTAGTCAAGATAGAGGGAAATGTTGGAGCTGTTAAGGCTGCAGTAGATGCTGCTTTAGCTAGTACAGACAAGATTGCCTTTAGCAAGATCATTGCAAGACCTAATAAAGAAATTGAGATCCTAATTAGAAATGATGAAACAGTAGGGTTTAATGAAGAGAAAAAAGAGCAAGAAAACTCATCTTTGGAAACAAAGGGAGAAGAAGTGGAAGAAATAAAAGTAGTAGAAAAAGTAAAGCTCGATGTAGAAGAAAACTTAAATAAAGAAGATGAAACATTGGAATTGGAAGATGTAAAAAAAAAATTAGTTGATGAAAAAAATGGACAATTTAATATTAAAGAAAAGAAATACACTTGTAATATATGTAAAGACCCTAAATGTACAAGGCACAAAGGGGAACTAATTAGCACTTGTATTCACCATAAAAAAATAAATGCAGGAGGATAATATAATGGGAGAAGCTTTAGGTTTAATTGAAACAAAAGGATTGGTAGGAGCAATAGAAGCAGCTGATGCAATGACGAAATCAGCAAATGTTAATTTAATCGGTTATGAGAAAATAGGTTCAGGTTTAGTAACTGTAATGGTAAGAGGAGATGTTGGTGCAGTCAAAGCAGCTGTAGATGCAGGTGCAGTAGCAGCAGAAAAAGTTGGAGAACTCGTATCGAAACATATCATCCCAAGACCCCATACAGATGTTGAAAACATACTACCGAATATAGGTAAAGTAGAATAGTAACAAGGAGAAAGATATGAATACGTCTAATGAAGAATTAATATCATTGATTACCAAATTAGTTATAGAAGAACTAAATAAAGAAAAAGAAATTTTAATTCCAATAGGCGTTTCTAATAGACATGCTCATTTAAACAGAGAAGATATGAATATTCTCTTTGGACAGGGATCTGAATTGACAAAATTAAGGGATTTGAAACAACCAGGTCAATATGCATCTAATGAGAAAATAACCATCAAAGGACCAAAGGGAGAGATAAAAAATGTCAGAATCCTTGGTCCTTTAAGGGATAAAACTCAGATAGAGATTTCTCTAACAGAT
Organism: Tissierella sp.; assembly: GCA_012735585.1. Taxonomy (GTDB): domain Bacteria; phylum Bacillota; class Clostridia; order Tissierellales; family Tissierellaceae; genus JAAYTL01. The sequence continues at coordinate 2,137 of JAAYGX010000044.1, read as the reverse complement.
GGTTTTAAATTAGGTGTAAATCCTCCTATTAAGGAGTCTGGACAATTAGAAGATTCGTCACCTATTGAGATCATAGGTCCAAAGGGAAGTATTAGAAAGTCTAATGGGGTTATTGCGGCCTTAAGGCATATTCATATGCCGCCAGAAATAGCTAAAAAATTAAATCTTAAGGATAAGGATATTGTAGATATAGAGGTACCAGGAATAAGAAAAGGGATTTTAGGTAATGTATTGATAAGAGTATCTGATCAATATGAACTAGAAATGCATGTAGATACGGATGAGTCCAATGCTTATAATCTACAAAATGATGATAAAGTAAAAATAGTTTAAAGGGTGATATTTTGAACTTAAATAATTGTAATAAAACTATAAAAGAATTTACTAGATTAATTGAAGGAAAAATATATAACCCTTTTGAAGGTGAACTAAAAATAGGGGTAGATTTAGGAACTGCCAATATCGCTATTTCCGTAGTGGACTCTAATAATAGGCCAATAGCAGGTGAGATATATCCTTCCTCTGTAGTTAAGGATGGCGTAGTGGTGGATTATATGGGAGCTACAAAGATAGTAAGGGAATTAAAGCTAATATTGGAAGAGAGATTATCTACTCAATTGAACTATGCAGCAACAGCAATTCCACCTGGAATAATGAAGGAAAATATGAAAGTAATGGCCAATGTGATAGAAGCTGCAGATATGGATGTTATCAATATTGTAGATGAACCTACGGCGGCATCAACTGTTTTAAATATTACTGAGGGAGCTATCGTCGATATCGGTGGAGGGACCACAGGAATCAGTATCATTAAAAATGGTAATGTTGTATTTACAGGTGATGAGGCTACGGGAGGACATCATATGACCTTAGTTTTATCCGGATTTAATGGAGTATCCATAGAAAAAGCAGAGGGATATAAAAAGGATAAAACTAAAGAAAAAGAAGTGTTTTCTATTATAAGACCAGTTGTAGAGAAGATGGCGTCTATAGTAAGTGGATATATAAAAGGTTATGATGTGAGTGAAATATACTTGGTAGGAGGAAGCACCACCTTTATGGATTTTGAGAAGGTTTTTGAAAAGGAATTAGGCATAAAGGTATATAAACCATATAATCCACTTCTGGTGACTCCTTTAGGTATTGCCATGAATTGTATTTCTAATAGGTGATCATATGAATAGATATAATATAAAAGAAATAATAGAAGAAACTTTAATTGAATATATAGCTGAAGAAGTAAAGAATAGATTCATAAGTAAAAATAAAAAAGCAATCGTGATATTTACAGGTGCTTCTATAGGTTTTACAGAATCTATAAAATCTTTACGATTATTAATAGAAGATGGCTGGAAATTAGAAGTTGTCCTGTCTAAAGGTGCCCAGCGTGCTTTGACTATTGATTTAATCAAAGATTTATTATCTATAGATGAAGTTGTTGTGGATGATAATAAAATCGATGTGGAGAAAATTTTAGCTGAAAACAACTTTATATTGATTCCTTCTTTAACTATTAAGACAGCTTCTAAGATTGCTAATTGTATCAGTGATAATTTGGCTACAAATTTAATCTCTAGATTTATCACTACTGGAAGACCTGTAATAGCAGCAATCAATGGATGTTGCCCAGACAATGAAGAAAGAATAGAGATGGGATTTACTCCTACAGAAAGCTATAAGGTAAAATTAAGAGAGAATATGGAGACCATGAGAAGCTACGGAATTGACTTGACTCTGTCAGAGAATCTATATAGGAAGACAAACAAGGTATTTTTAAGAACCCTTGGTATATCAGAAACAAAAGAGATTAAGGAGTCCTTTGGCAACAATAAATCCATAGATATTCAGTCTAGGGTAATAACTAGGAGTACCATTTTAGAACATTCTATATATGATGTATTGAACTTAAGGGATGATTCAATTATCACTGATTTGGCTCAAGAAGAAGCAAATAAAAGGAATATCAATCTAATCAAAGTAAGTAGGTGGTAAATTTGTATTTAGCAAAGGTCGTAGGAAGTGTGGTATCTACAAGTAAAGATCCAGGTTTAGCAGGTACCAAGCTTTTAATAGTTCAAAAAATCACAGAAAAGTTAATACCTACAGGGGATGTTGAAATCGCTGTGGATTCAGTAGG
>JAAYGX010000043.1 GCA_012735585.1 Tissierella sp. | reverse complement strand
GGGGTATTTTCTATAAAATTATTTTTAATAGTATTCCTATCATATGTGTTTCCCACTTCACAATTAATAAAGTCAACAAGGTCTGCTACTTGCCGATCCCCTTTGGTGTCTGCATTTATTGTAAATGCAGACGGATATTTATCAAAATATGGGTTAGTAATATCATTATCATCAAATCTCAAATTGATTATTGGTTTTCCAAATGAGAAAATTTCAAATATCTTACTTGGTACTGCATAAGCCATTTTATTGGAAATATTAATCAAAAAATCTGATTTGTTCATTTTGTCTAGAACTTCATGATGTGGTCTAAATCCCCAATTATTTATTATCAAGTTTTCATCCTTGCTATATTTCTCAATAATTTTGTTACAGTTACCTCCCCCGTATAGGTTTAATTCAATCTTTCCAACTAGTTTCGCTGTTTGTACAAGATTGGTAATTAAAATCTCAGGGTTTCTGTATTTTTGATCCAACGTACCTGCAAATGTCATGACAATATTTTGATTTTGTTCACTAATAACATCTATTGAGTCCAAGTAATCTATCTTTAAAGTTGGAAAATCAACATAATATATTTTGTCTTTTAGACTAGAATACTGGTCATTAGAGTATATTTTTTTCCCACTCTTAGCCATTAGAACAAAATCCAAGTGTTTAATGGAGTTAATTGACCCTTTATATATCAATTGTTGATATGCTTGATTTGACATAATTTTAGGTTTTTCAAAACTTGTAATCAAATCTAAATAGTACCCGATTACAGTAATATCTTGATACTTTTTATTAATTTTTTTTATTGCCTCAATGTTTGATGGTGGCTTAAACACACCAATAATACAATCATATTTATTTTCTTTGTGTAAACTATTCGCTAATTTATATACTTTCCAAGATTGAAATACATCCACGTTTGGGAATATCGGTAATAGTAATAATAACTTTATCGCTCTAAGTATTCTAAGTAATCTATATAGAATTTTTCTCACTTTATTACCATTATTAAATAATAAGAAGTCTGAGATTTGACTATATAATGATTTACTTACTCGGTATATTGGAATATCGTTAATAACTTCATGATTTGCCTCACTATCGTATTTCACACTAATACAATCAACCTTATGCCCTCTTTTTATAAGCTCTTGAATAATATTATTAGTATTAATTCCATTTGAAGATGGATTCGGTAAATATCGACTTGTAATAAACAAAATTTTTTTCATTGATTCTCCTTGTATAATGAATAAATAAGGAAACTCATTATACTTTCCTTTCTAGATTATTTTATATATAATCTTTAATATACCCTGCAAATTAGTTATGTCATCTACAGCGTATATTAACATCCAATTATGGTAGGGATAATACTAATTCTTTAAAAGAATTAGTATCTAATCCAACTGGTTTTACTACATTCTATTGCTTTTGAATTGCAACAACCATTCGTCTCATTCAATCTATTTAAATGAAATAAGTATTTTGGGCAAGAAGATTAAAATTGTTGTAGCTGTAATCAATCACCTCATTATTACAATCAATGGTATTGGATAAACCTTAGCTGCTATTATATTGGATGAAATTGACCATATTGAACGTTTCTTAACTTCTTCTAAGATTTTAGCCTTTGCTTGTATAGAACCATTTACTTATCAGTCTGGAAAAATTAATTCAAAAACTCCGATACTTAAGTGTTAATCCACTTACCTTAGATGAGCTATCCAAACTGTTCACTTGGTTCTTATTCGTAACACCACACTTCTGCTTATTTAGATAAAAAAAGCATCGAAGGCAACCATTTTAATATCACTAGATGCCATGAAGGTAAAAAAGTTATTTTTAGCCTCATAAAAACAATACTGCATTTGTTCCTTAAATGTAATTTGCCCATATTGTTTCATAACAACTCAGTTATTCTATCCATGATTTCTTTATATTAAACTTTCAAATTTTCCTTGACTTCATATATGTTGTTGTAAATTAATAACTTTTTTGTTGTTAAATAATTTGTTAAATAGTAATCCTAAAAATATCCAAAACTTAAATTCAATTAAATAGGAAGTACTCACAAAAAGATGTACAAATCCAATACTTAACCAAATAATAATCATGTTATATTTTTTTATATTTTTAATAAATAAAGATTTAATAATTATATATAATAACGCAATAATATTTAGGACTCCTAAGACTATTCCAAAATTAGCTAATATTTCTATGAAAATATTATGAACATAACCGCCAGTTATGGCTCTATCTCCTGCTAATCCAATCCCCAAAAAAGGCCTATTAAAAATCTCTTCAATAACATCTTCATACAATCTATCCCTGCCACTTAAATGCACATCATCCCTTAAAAACAACTGAATACTTCTACTTTTTATACCGAAGCTTAATAAAAAATCATATATATATTCAAGTATTTCATCTAAAAATATAAGTCCTGTGATAACTATTGTAAATATGATTAAGTAAAAAAGTATTTTAGTATAAGTTAGTTTACTTATGTTTTTTACAAGCTTTAATATTGTAAATATTCCAATGCACAAGATTGCTCCTCTAGATCCTAATGCAAGTATAATCATTAAACAGATTGAGATAATTAATCCATTTTTTAATGACATTTTTTCTAGAAATTCATCTAGATAAATTGCTGTAGGTAATAACATATAATAAGATAAACGCATACTATAAGTACCCACTGACGATTTGCCTAAAAAAACTAAAATACCTATAATAGTCCCTACAACAAAAACTATTTTACTCGTTTTTTTCATAAAATACATTAATATATCCCACTCATGTATACTGTAACTATAAATAAAGGAAGGTAAGCAAGTGAAGAAAAATGGAAAGATTATACTCTTTAAATAAACCCAATTTTCATTGAAAAAAATGTAATTTATTAAAAAAATAAAAATTGAAAATATATAAATTCCAATAAACTCAATTTTATTTCTCTTCAACGCAATTGGTAAAGCTAATAAATAAAATAAACCAACTATTGCCTTAGAAGATAATTGCACTTTTTCTCCAATACTTGTATCTATTAGATCAAAATAAATTAATATTAAATATTGAATTGTAAGTACAACAAAAGATGACATGATAGCCATACTTATTTTTTTATCTTCTAATATGCCTTTTTCTATTTTTTGTTCCATTGTTTTCTCCCTTATTAGTATATAATTAATTGGATGAAATAAATATGTTTTACTATGTTAGCATGATATGAAGTATACTCATACCATTATCCTCCCAAGGTTATTATAATCTCCAATAGCTATAACCTTTGTCTTCAATCATTTTCTTATCTAAAACACTCTTAATATCTATAAGCACTTTCTTACTATTATCATAATCTCCAAATAATTCATCTATCTGCTCTAGGTTAAATTTTTTAAATTTATTATGTGCTACTGCCAGAATTACACAATCAGCACCTTTAATTTCATTTATATCAACTAGTTCAATTCCATATTCTCTCTTAGCTTCTTTTGCGTCAGCTTCTGGATCTACAACAATTGAATTTATACCATACTCTTTTAAACGATCAATAATACCTATGACTTTTGAATTCCTTGTATCTGGTGTATTTTCTTTAAATGTAAGACCGAGAATAACAACTTTAGACTGCTTGACTACTTTATTAGCAAGTACTAACTTTTTAATAACGGCATCTGCAACAAACTCACCCATACCATCATTAATCTTTCTTCCCGAAAGAATAATTTGACTATGATACCCCAGTTTTTCAGCTTCATATAGAAAATAGTATGGATCCACACCTATACAATGTCCACCTACAAGACCTGGAGTAAATTTGAGTGCATTCCATTTTGTATTCATAGCATCAATTACTTCTTGAGTATCTATTCCCATTCTGTCAAATACCATAGCAAGTTCATTCATAAAAGCTATATTGATGTCACGCTGACTATTCTCTACAACTTTTGCAGCTTCTGCGACTTTAATTGATCCTGCTCTATGAACACCAGCTTCAATTATTAATTCATAAACCTTTGCGATTTCTTCAAGACTTTCTTCATCTACACCTGATACTATTTTAATTATCTTTTCTAATGTATTTATTCTATCCCCAGGATTAATACGTTCTGGTGAATAGCCAACTTTAAAATCAACTCCACATTTTAAACCTGATTCTTTTTCTAGTATTGGAATACATATATCCTCAGTAACTCCTGGATAAACTGTTGATTCATATACTACAATAGAACCTATAGCCAAGTTGCGACCGACTGTTCTGCTAGCGCCTTCAACTGGAGAAAGGTCTGGCGTCTTATCTGAATTGATAGGTGTTGGAACAGCTACTATATGAAATTTAGCTTCCTTAAGTCTACTTTCATCTGAAGTAAATTCCACTGTTGTTTCCTTTATTGCATCATTTCCAACTTCATTAGTTGGATCAATCCCTGATTTGTATAATTCAATCTTCTCTTTATTTAAATCATAACCTATTACATTGATTTTTTTTGCAAAAGCAACAGCTAATGGCATGCCAACATAGCCTAATCCAACAACTGCAATTTCTTCTTCTTTATTTAATATTTTTTTATATAAATTCATATAATCCCTCTATTCTCTTAATATGCTCTTTTGGGCGATTTTTTTATATGAAAATCTATCCATACCCTTGGTTTTGGCTATCCTTTTCATATGTTCAAATAATTCATCATTATTTATAATCTCATTAATAACTTTTTTAATTTCATTTACAGAATCTTTATATAGAAATGTACAATTCCCATCTAAATCTATATGAGTAAAACCATCCATATATCTAAAAACACATGGCTTTCCTAAGCCTACAACTTGCTCCCAAAATACAGAATGTAGCCCTGGAAAAACTACTAAGTCAGCTGCACCAAAATATTTATATATTTCTTTTGAATTTACCCAGCCAATATATTTAACATTATTACATAATAAGTCATTAAATCTTTCTTTTAATTCTGGAATCACTGACCCAAAAACTATTAGTTTTAAATTTGGGTTATCAATTTCTTTAACTGCTTCCATTAATAATAATGTCTGTGGTTTATTATTATCTATTTTCCCACCTGTCATAATTAGAAAATCATCATCTTCTATATTATATTTTTTTCTAATTTCTTTTCTTATATTAGGGTTTTTAGCTTCTTTTACTTTTTCATCATCAGCTCCCATAACTAGCAATTCAACTTTTTCTTCTGGAATCTTATATACATCTCTCAAAAAATCAACTCTTGCAGGAAGTACGCCATAAAATTTACTTACATATGGTTCTATTAATTGAGCACAATGTCTCCATATTATTTTATGCTGAATATTCTTTGATACCCAGTTAGTTGCACTATTTGAAAAATCTGCATGATTATCTACAAACACTTTCACATTTTTATGATTTTGTACATATTTAACAACATATCTAATATCTAAAAACTGACACCCATGAATAAAAATAATATCCGGTTTAATTTTGTTGAGGGTATCATATGTATTTTTATATCGTCGCAGTCTTTTACTAGCCTTTATATTCTTATACTTAAGTCTCGTTACAGGAATATTATATTCATTAATATAAGTATCATCAGTTTTTAACAAGCATGATTTGCCATTCTCATCAAACGAAACAAGAGAAGCAACTATCTCTACATCAAACCCCATTTCCTTATGATATTTGGGTAGCATGTTCTCTTGATATGAATAATTATCAATGTAAAAACTAGCTAAACATAAATGTAATATTTTCAAATCTTTGCCACCTCACAAATTATTTGCCTAAAAATTCTTCAACATCATTGAAGAGATATGCTTTTTGATGTAAAGTAATATCATCCCAATTCCACCAACCAACCTCTATTAACTGTGTAATAGTTTGATTATTAAATCTCTTTCTAATCATTCGTGCAGGATTACCACCCCATATTTCATAATCTCCAACATTTTTTGTAACTATAGATCCCATTGCTATAATAGCACCATTGCCTATCTCTACACCACTTTTAATTAAGCAATTATTTCCAATCCAAACATCATTTCCTATAATTGTTCGTTTAGTAGTATTATAATCATGTGTCGAAAAGTTTTTTTTCATTATGTTCTTCCCACTATGAAAAACTGGTGACGTTGAAACCCATTCAATTGGATGATTAGCTCCACCAATTATTGTATTGTCAGCAATAGAGCAAAAACTTCCTATTTCAGTATTAATAACTGTACAAAAATTTCCAATATATGAGTATCTATCTACACTTGAATTTACTATATGAGAACCAGAACATATTCTAGATGTATCATCTATTTGTGCCTCTTTAATCGCAGGTAAGTGTAATTTCTTAATTAATTTAGAAACATAATATAATACTTTCACTTTTTAACCTCCAAATTATTTACTTTCCCCATACAACTCTATTCACATAATCTGTATAAGACAATATTATTCTAAGCACTTTACCCGATACATTAGGCATACTATAATCTTCAACTAATCTCAAAGTATTCTTATCTTGAGTTTCAAGTACCTCTAATCCTTGAAGTATTCTTTCTTTCTTTAATCCTACCATCATAACCGATGCTTCTTCCATAGCCTCTGGCCTTTCATGGGCTTGTCTTATATTTAATGCTTTAAATCCTAAAATTGATGATTCTTCACTAATCGTTCCACTATCACTGAGTACTGCATTTGACTTAAGTTGTAGTTTTACATAGTCATTAAATCCAAGGGGTTTCATCATTTTTACCAATGGATTAAATTCAATACCTTTAGTCTCTATCATATTTCTGGTTCTAGGATGTGTACTTACAATCAAAGGCATTTTATAGTTTTTTGCTACTACATTAAGGCTTTCAACTAAGTCTAAAAAATTTACTTCTGAGTTAATATTTTCTTCTCTATGAGCAGACACTATAAAATATTTACCTTCTTCAAGTTCTAGTCTTTCTAATACATCAGACTTCTCAATATCTTCTTTTCTTGAATTAAGAACTTCAAACATTGGACTTCCAGTTTTAATGATTCTATCTGCTGGTAATCCTTCGCTTAATAGGTATTCTCTTGCAATATCACTGTATGTAAGATTAATATCTGAAATATGGTCTACAATTTTTCTATTTGTCTCTTCTGGTACTCTTTGATCAAAGCATCTGTTTCCGGCTTCCATATGAAATATAGGTATCTGTTTTCTTTTAGCTGCTATAGCACAAAGGCAACTGTTAGTATCTCCAAGCACTAAAAATGCATCTGGATTTACTTCATCAAGAATTGAATCTATTTTTATAAGAATATTTCCTATAGTTTCAACTGCTGTTCCTGTAGCTGCATTAAGGAAGTAATCTGGTTTTTTTAGTTTAAAATCTTTAAAGAAAACTTCATTTAATTCATAGTCATAATTTTGTCCTGTATGAACTAAGATGTGTTCTATGGCTTCTGATTCTTCTAATTTATTGATAACTGCAGACAGCCTTATAATTTCTGGTCTTGTGCCTACAACTGTCATTACTTTTAATTTCTTCATTTATTAAACCTCCAAATAATAAGTATCTGGTTTCTCAGGGTCAAATGCTTCATTAGCCCACATAATAGTAACCATGTCCGAATCCCCTATATTTCCAATACTATGTGTATAGCCAGTTGGTATATCAACTACTTCCAGCTTGTCTCCACTAACAAAGTATTCTATTATTTCATCTGAACCTATTTTTCTAAAACGTATAACTCCCTTGCCACTTACCACTAAAAATTTCTCGTTTTTAGTATGATGCCAATGGTTGCCCTTAGTAATTCCGGGCTTAGATATATTTACAGAAATTTGTCCTCTTTCAGGAGTTCTTATAAATTCAGTGAATGAACCTCTCTTATCAACATTCATTTTTAAATAATAATTGAAATTATTTTCAGGCAAATAGCTTAAGTATGTAGCATATAATTTCTTTGTGAATTCATCTAACATATTTGGAATAGATAGTTCTTCTCTACTCTTCTTAAATGAATAAATTAAATCGGCTATCTCTCCTAAAGTAATTATATGTACTACAGAGACTTTACAAAAATCTCCCTTTATATTTTCTTTACCTTTAAGAGCATTAATTAATTCATTGATTACATCATCTATATAAACAAGATTCATTACAACATTTGGATCATTTACCGTTATAGGTAAATCATGAGCAATGTTATGACAAAATGTTGCTACAGCACTATTGTAATTAGGTTTACACCATTTTCCAAACACATTAGGGAATCTATAAACTAGTACTTTAGCACCGGTTTCCTTACTATAATTAAATATTAAATCTTCTCCTGCCTTTTTACTCTTCCCATAAGGATTATCAAGCTCTGCCTGTATTGATGATGAAATCATAACTGGACAGTTATTTTTATATTTCTTAAGTGTATCGAGTAAAGTTAAAGTAAACCCAAAATTTCCTTCTATAAATTCTGATTGCTCTTTTGGTCGATTTATTCCAGCAAGATGAAAAACAAAATCCGCTTCTTTACAATATTCATTAAGTAGCCTTGGAGCTGTTTCCCTGTTATATTCCAATATATCAGTATATTTTCTATTTTTAAGTTCAGCAACTAGATTTTTTCCTATAAAACCTTTTGATCCTGTTATAAGTATCTTCATAATTCATTCCATCCTTTCCCATTAAATTTGATGGTTCTTATATTGGGTTATTTTTTCTTGAATTAAAGTCTTCTAATTCTTGTCTCACATATTCAAGTGATAGTAATTTTTCTTTAATTTGTTCTATATTTAACCTTTGTGTATTATCAGAATTGTACTCTCCGTCTGCAGAAAGTTTTGCATCTCCTTCAACAAAGTATTTGTCATAGTTTAGGTCTCTTTTATCAGCAGAAACCTTAAAATAATTTCCTCTATCTTCTGCTTTAGAATATTCTTCTTTAGTTAGAAGTGTTTCATATCTTTTTTCTCCATGCCGAGTTCCTATAATTTTAATTTTATTATCTACTTTGAAAAGTTCTTTTACTGCTTGAGCTAAATCTCCAATTTTAGATGCTGGTGATTTTTGAACCATGATATCCCCTGCTTCAGCATTTTGGAAGGCAAAAACTACAAGTTCAACCGCTTCTTCAAGACTCATTAAGAATCTAGTCATGTCAGAATCTGTAACAGTTATTGGTTGTCCATTTTTTATCTGCTCAATAAATAATGGTATAACCGATCCCCTTGATGCCATAACATTACCATATCGAGTACAGCAGATTAAAGTCTTTTGGGGATCTACTGTTTTTGATTTTGCAACAATTACCTTTTCCATCATGGCTTTAGAAATTCCCATAGCATTAATTGGGTAAGCTGCTTTATCAGTTGAAAGGCATATGATTTTTTTTACACCACATTCAATCGCAGCTGTAAGCACATTATCAGTACCCATTACATTAGTCTTTACTGCTTCCATAGGAAAGAATTCACATGATGGAACTTGTTTAAGTGCCGCAGCATGAAATATATAATCAACTCCATACATTGCATTCTTTATAGATTGTAAATCTCTTACATCTCCTATATAAAATTTAATCTTATCATTCTTATATTGTTTCCTCATATCATCTTGCTTTTTCTCATCACGGGAAAAAATTCGAATTTCTTTTATTTCAGTATTTAGAAATCTGTCTAATACAGCGTTCCCAAAGGAACCTGTCCCTCCTGTGATTAATAGAGTTTTATTTTTAAACATGTTATTACGCCTCCAATATTTTTTTCATCATTTTCACATATTGTTGAGTGCAATGTTCTTTTGTATATTTTTGGAGAAAAACATTTCTACAATTTTGTCCCATTTGTTTGCACTTATATTTGTCATTCTTTAGTTCATTAATAGCATTTACTAATTTATTACTTTCTCCAACCTGAATTGCATAACCAGCATCGTTATCTATTAAGTCCTTGGAGATATCAGCATCTTTACTCATTATTGCAATTACTGCTTTCCCTGCCATCATATAGCTATAAGTTTTACTTGGTACTGCAAGTCCAGTCAATCCTTCTGCTAAACTTACTAAAAAGCAATCACTTATGTTGAGTGCATCTTGGAAATCTTGTCCATGAAGAAAATCAAATACTGTAACATTTTTTAAGTCTTCTTCCACTATAATATTCTTTAAAGAACTCATTTTGTTTCCATGGCCTGCAAATATAAATTGGACCTTACTATCATCTTTTAATTCTCTAATTGCTTGAATGATTGTATCCAAGTCCTGAGCTATACCCATATTTCCAAAATAAGATACTACTAAATTTCCATCTTGTTTTATTGAACTAAATAGTTTATTATCTTGTAACTCATCAGTATTTATAATACCTTTATCTTCATACCAATTTGGTATTACTTCTATTTGTTCTTCATCTAATGCTGGCCTATGAATAAGTAAGTATCTTTTCATTTCATTTGATAAAACAACAACCTTATCTACATTTTTGAACACAATTTTATTAATTTTGTTCATCATTTTACTTATTATACTATCCTCTGAGATAGTGTTTGTTCTTATAGCTATTTCAGGATAAATATCATAACTTACAAAAACAATTTTTGCATTGAATAACTTCTTCCCTATAATTGAAATTAAAGGCAATACTGGTGGGTTTGAATAAACAATTATAGATTTATATTGTCCTAATTTAAAAACATGTAATGCTACCATAAAGGTAAAAGAGAAATAATTAACTAATCTTCCTATAAAATTACCACGTTTAAATTGGAGATATTTTAACCTTCTTATATCTATTTCTTCATGGATTTCTTTGTCTGGCACTTCCTCTGACATACTATATTCTTTTGGATATCCACATAAAGCACCAACACTAAAATCTTCTTTGCTAAGGGCTAATGCAGTATCATAGGGCAAAGTTGCTGATGATACATATTCTGGATAAAAATATTGACATAAAAATAATATATCTTTTTTATTGTTCATTAGAATTACCCCTCAGATTCAGTTTGTATTATTGATTCTTTGAATGAAACTGTTTCGTAAATAAAATATTTATAAATTGAAGTTCCAGTGTCATTTTGAAGTTCTTTTCCATACACCAAATCCCCAAACACCTTGTTTACTATACTAACATCTAGTCTTTTTAATATAGGATTGAATATTTTAGTCATTATTATCTTCTTACCATGAACCCCTGCAATCAATTTAACCATTTCACTGGTGTTAACATATTCACTATTCTGTGGCAAGAATAATCCACTACTATTATTGTCAATTAGAAGCCTAACAAATTCTGAGAGATTATCTATGTAAATCATACTTCTTTTATTATCAACATCTGGAAATATTGGAGTTTTTACCGCTAATCTTGTCAGTCTTGGATATTTTCCCTTACATCCTTTACCATAAACCATAGGTGGTCTTATAATAGCTACCTTAAAAGATTCATCGCCCAGTTGCTTAATTAGTTCTTC
>JAAYGX010000042.1 GCA_012735585.1 Tissierella sp. | reverse complement strand
CCTCCGGACCTGCTGGGCCTTCTGGTCCCTCCGGACCTGCTGGGCCTATTGGTCCCTCCGGACCTGCTGGGCCTTCTGGTCCCTCCGGACCTGCTGGGCCTATTGGTCCCTCCGGACCTGCTGGGCCTTCTGGTCCCTCCGGACCTGCTGGGCCTATTGGTCCTTGTGGACCTGTTGCCCCTGTTTCTCCTGCTGGACCTGCCGGTCCCTGTGGCCCTGTCGCCCCAGTTGCACCCGTTGCTCCTGTTGGCCCTTGTGGTCCCGGAGGCCCTGGTGGTCCTGGTGGGCATATACAATGACATGGGTTTGGCCACGGTGGGCATGGCCATGGCCAAGGCATAGGAGGAGGACAAGGCGGCCAAGGTCTATAATAAATCTTATAATAGTCTGCATTTAAACCATCGTTCCTTGGTATTACAATATCACCTGAACCTGGTTCATCTGGTCTTGGACATCTATTTTTATTTCTATACATATATTATAACTCCTCTCATTTAATATAAGAACTTCGGACAAATTAAGCTGGTCCTACTAATAATATATGTCCAATTTAAGTATGTGTGCTAGATGAAGACAAGTTTATGGAGCAATTAAAATGGAAGGGTAGATTCATTCTCCCCTTCCATTTCTTTTATATCTATTTAGCTTTTATTTCTATTTCTTCAAGCACCTTAGCTACGAAGTCATCTGAATTCATTTGACCTTGATCACCACGATCTCTGCTTCTTACTGAAACTAGATTATCCTCTACTTCTTTTTCTCCTACTACCAGCATATATGGTATTTGTTGAAGTTGAGCTTCTCTGATTTTGTAGCCTATCTTTTCAGCTCTAACGTCTAATTCTACCCTGATGCCTTTTGCTTTCAGTTTATTTCTTAATTCATATGCATAGTCATTGAACTTATCAGAGATTGGTAGTATAGTTGCTTGAACTGGAGCTAACCACACTGGGAATTTACCTGCATAATGCTCTATTAGGATTCCCATAAATCTCTCCATACTTCCAAATATAGTTCTAAGAATCATTACTGGTCTTTTCTTTTCATTGTCTTTATCTACATAAGAGATATCGAATCTTTCTGGCATTTGGAAGTCCAGTTGGATTGTACCACATTGCCATGTTCTACCGATAGCATCTTCAAGTTGGAAGTCTATTTTTGGTCCGTAGAATGCTCCGTCCCCTTCATTAAGGATATAGTCGATATTCTTTTCCTTTAATGCTTCGATCAAACCATTTGTTGCAATTTCCCATTGTTCTTCACTACCCATGGAGTTTTCTGGTTTAGTTGATAATTCTATATGATATTTAAATCCAAATACATTATACATATAGTCAGCCAGTTCTATTATAGATACCAATTCATCCTTAACTTGTGAAGGTAGTACATATAGATGGGCATCATCTTGAGTAAAGCTTCTTACTCTCATAAGACCATGTAGTGCTCCCGAAAGCTCATGTCTATGAACTAACCCTAGCTCACCCCATCTTAGAGGTAGGTCTCTATAACTATACATTTTAGATTTGTATACTAAAATAGATCCTGGGCAGTTCATTGGTTTTATAGCGTAGTTTCCATCATCTATCTTTGTAAAATACATATTATCTTGATAGTGATCCCAGTGACCTGATTGATGCCAAAGTGACTCATTTAAAATAACCGGAGTCTTTACTTCGTCATAGTCTCTCTTAGCATGCTCCTCTTTCCAGAAGTTTTCAAGTTGATTTCTTAAAACCATTCCCTTTGGATGGAAGAATGGGAATCCAGGTCCTTCTTCATGAATAGTGAATAAATCAAGTTCCCTACCTAATTTTCTATGGTCTCTTTTCTTTGCTTCTTCTAACATATGAAGATATTCTTCAAGGTCCTTTTTCTTTTCAAAAGTTGTACCATATATTCTTTGAAGCATCTTGTTCTTTTCATCACCACGCCAATAGGCACCAGCTATACTTAATAGTTTAATTGCTTTTACCTTTTTAGTATCGTAAAGATGAGGTCCTGCACAAAGGTCAGTAAACTCACCTAGTTCATAAAAAGATACTTCTTCATCTTCATCAAGATTTTCTATTAATTCAACTTTGTATATTTCATCTTTTTCTTTGAAATATTCTAATGCTTCATCTCTAGGTAGTACAAATCTCTCTAATTTGTGACCTTCTTTAACTATTCTTTTCATTTCTTCTTCAATTTTCTCTAAATCTTCTGGTGTAAATCTGTGTTCTGTATCAAAATCATAATAGAATCCATTATCTATTGCTGGACCTATGGCAAATTTAACTCCTGGGAAAAGATTTTGTACCGCTAAGGCCATAATATGAGCTGAAGTATGCCAGAAAATTCTTTTACCTTCTGGATCCTCAAATTTTACGACTTCAAAAGTAGCATCTTCTTTTACTTCCTCTTGCATGCCTTTTGTATCCCCATTTACAATTGCACCTACTGCAACCCTTGCAAGTCCCTCTGATATATCTTTTGTTATGTCAAAGACAGTAGTTCCTTTTTCATGTTCCCTTACGGAATTATCTGGTAAAGTAATTTTTATCATTTCCATATTAACCCTCCTATTTAGTAAATATATTATTACATATGAAAAGCCTTTCATCTCTACAAATAAATTTGTAGGGACGAAAGGCTAAGTTTCGTGGTTCCACCCTAATTGGTTCTCACTTTATAATAACGCCTACGGCGGTAATCCTTCTTTTCGGATTCAGCTCAGGGGTGGTCTTCGATTATATTACCTTGAGAAGACTTTCAGCCGTGATCTTCTCTCTCTTAAAGGAGTTTATAATTTACTCTTCCCTTCAACACTTTAATATTTAATTAAATTTCATTTTATCATTTACATATATATCTGTCAAGTATTTTAAAGTAATATATAATATATACCCACTGCTTCCTATTTTAAACAAGAAATTATATCTTCTATAGAAATACTTTTCTGTTCTCCTGTTTTCATATCTCTAAATGAATATAGTCCAGTCTTTACTTCCTCTTCTCCTACTACTATTACATAAGGGATGTTTAGCTTATCTGCATAATTAAACTTCTTACCCATCTTACCAGACTCTAGGTATACTTGAGTGTGTATCTCTTCTTTTCTTAAAACATTAGCCACTTCAACAGATTGTTCCACATATTCATTCATGGGAATTATCAGCGCTTTTGTTAATGAACTATCCGTGGCACTTATAATATTTGCTTCTCTTAATTGATAAAACAATCTAGTTAATCCTATGGACATCCCTACTCCCGGTAACTTTTGTTTTGTATAATAGGCTGCCAAATCCTCATATCTCCCACCACTACATATAGCCCCAAGGGAAGGATAATCATCTAAAAATGTTTCATACACTGTACCTGTATAGTAATCTAGACCCCTTACAATTGATAGAGCAATCTTAAAGTTTTCCTCAGGTACTTCAAATAGTTGAATATATTTTACTACAGTAGATAGTTCTTCTAAACCTTCGTTAAATAACTCATTGTCTATATTTAATTCCTTTAAAGATTGTATGATTTGTGAATTTGTCCCACCAATGCCTACAAGCCTATTGATACTGCCTATTACATCATCAGCTAGTCCCAGGTCTACAAGTTCCTTCTCTACTGCTTCTAGCCCTATTTTATCCAGTTTATCTATAACTCTAAGTACCTCTGCTGAATCCTCTATATTTAAGCTCTCAAAGAATCCCTTAAGCATTTTTCTAATGTTGATTTTTATGGTGAAGGCATCAAAACCTAATTCTTTAAAAGTTGAATAAATAAGCGAAGGTATTTCTGCATCATTGATTATGGATAGACTGCCATTTCCTATGATATCTATATCACATTGATAAAATTCCCTAAATCTACCTTTTTGATTTCTCTCTCCTCTATATACTTTACCTATTTGATATCTTCTAAATGGGAATTCCAACTTAGAATAATATTGACTTACATATCTAGCAAGTGGGACTGTCAAGTCAAAACGCATACTCATATCTGTAGATTTACTTTCAATTCTGTATACTTGTTTCTCCGTCTCTCCTCCACCTTTTGCTAATAAGACTTCAGACTTCTCTATCACAGGAGTATCTATTGGTAAAAAACCAAATTTCTCATAATTTTTTCTTATTGTATCCATCATTTTATTAAATAGGATTTGATCAGCCGGAGTTAACTCCATAAATCCTGGTAATATTGATGGTTTAACTATAATATCGCTCATTAATTCATTCCTCCACTGTTTTCTTTCTTATTATGATACCATTTATGAAGAAAAAGTCAAAGAAAAAGAGTTGATATTCTCAACTCTCTGTATTTTTTATCCCTATTGAATTAACTAAACATAAATCGCATCCACTACAATTGTGTATTCGATCTCTAAAAATTTCTTTTAGAACGATGACTATTTCGCTATCATCATATTCATTGCCATGTATCACTATATTTTCTGGTGCTAAAGCAAGTAATGAACTTAAGATAACATCTGATTCACTGATATCTTCATAAAATATTTCTTCCAATAATGAACTAATCTCTGAATTGTTTATCTTGTTGTTATAGGAGTCTAGTAGTTGAATACTGTCTTTAGTGATTAAAACATTGACTAATTCTACTTGAGAATATTGTGTATCTACGAAAAATTGCAATGTATCAATATACTCGTTATATTCTATTAGCAAGTATATCTTTTCCATTGTTTTTTCAATAGCTTTATCTACGATTTCAATAAAAGCTTTTGATCGGAAGGTTAAATATCCATCTATAATCAAAGTATTATTTTCTATTAGATAATCCAATAGATCATTCTTGAACTTCTCCTTTTCTTCTACTAATTGTTTTCTATCCAATAGGACCTTATTAACTTCTTCTAGAACCTTTGATTTGTCAACCCCTTCTATATCATTTAGAAAGCGACTTGTTCTAAGATAAATTATTTTTTCCGAATAGAAATTAATTATTATATCGTAGGCAAAATTTGCTAAAGTATTATATAAGGCTATATCTCCATCAGATCTTTTTTTATTTAAGGTAAAAGTATAAACAAATCTATCATTATATACTTCATAATTTATATTTAAGCTCTTTTTACAAGAGAACTTTTCAATAATATTGTGAATTTTTTCAGCAGGTACAGTACTACCGATTTTTATGGGTTCCATAATTCCACTCCCTTCTTTACTAGTATGTACCCTTTAAATTTCTCATATACTATATAAAATTTAACACTAGTTACAGTTAAGGCTAATTATAGTCCCAATATCCACAATATTTTTCTTTGATAAAAAATGGACAGTTTTGTTTTTGCCTTTAATAAATTCAAAGATACTTTCCTTATCTGGATGCAGATCTAATGTTCCTGAAAACAAAATCATATTTTTTGAATAAGACCCTGTTGCTCCACCTATAAATCCATATTTCTGGCGCTCTAAAGCTATATGTCCAGGTTCAATGAATAAAATTGAGTAGCCTTTTTTACTTAGTATTTCATATATGGGCTTATCCGCTGTTATGCAGCTTACTTCATCTATTATTGCCATTGAGCATTTAGTATAACCTTGTTTTACATTTATTAATTCAAGACCTTCTTTATTTAAATAAAATTTCAGTATTTCATCGGTGTAATCAAAATTATGAATGGCTATATTTTTCATTCTTCCTATATTATATGCAATATCATCTGGATACTTGACTCCTAATTTTTTTTCACCCTTAATTAATTTTATATTAGTGTTTTTTAAAGCATCTTTATAATAGTCAAATACGTTTGGTGCAATTACTAATGTATTATGGTTAATAGGATGAATCACTATATCAGGGTGATATGATATTGATTCATCTACTTCTAAGCATTTGATTGTGGGTATTATATTTAATTTTAATTTTTTTAAAGAATCAATTATTTCTTTATCTGAATTACCAGCTACAGTGACAGTATCAGCATCTTTTATTGGTATAAATGGATTAGGTAACATTTTATATCTCCTAAATTTATAATTATATTTATTTTACCCAAAAAATAAAAAAGTCTACTGCTTAAATTTTGCAGTAGACTTTTTCAAATATTTTATGGAGGCGGCACCCAGATTTGAACTGGGGGTAAAGGCTTTGCAGGCCTCTGCCTTACCACTTGGCTATGCCGCCAAAAATCATTGGAGCCCTTACAGGACAACTTGATTATTGTGTCTCCGCTATCGCTTCGACGAAACCGTTTAGTAGGCACGCTACTCAAATTTGCTCACTCCCTACGGTCGTGCAAATTTGGTGCTGCTACATCTGACCTACATGCAATTCGCTATCGCTCATTGTGTTAGGTCATGAATGGAGCGGAAGACGAGATTCGAACTCGCGACCCTCGCCTTGGCAAGGCGATGCTCTACCACTGAGCCACTTCCGCATATGTAAATCATTAGTGGTGCCCGGAGCCGGAATCGAACCAGCGACACGTAGATTTTCAGTCTACTGCTCTACCGACTGAGCTATCCGGGCCAGTGCCACAATGATTAGTATACAATAATTATTTGAAGTTGTCAACAAGAATTTTATTTTAATTCTTTTTTATTAAATTGGTGCTTAGTATCACAGAAATGACAAACAATTTCTGCTTGGCCATCTTCTTCGATAATATCTACAATTTCTTGTTTTCCAAGGCTTATAATAACCTGCTCAATCCTCTCTCTTGAACAATCACATTTATATTCGATGTCCATTTTTTCAAGGATTTGCATATTAAAATCGCCTAATATACTGTCCACGATCTCTTCTGGAGTCATACCTTTGTCAATCATAGCTGATACTGGTTCTATACTTGCTAACTTAGCCTCTATTTTATCAATATCCTGATCTGATACTCCAGGTAGTAACTGTATGATATATCCTCCAGCTGCTTTTATGGATATATCCTTATCGACTAAAACCCCAAGACTAACAGCCGATGGCTGCTGCTCTGAAACAGCATAAAAATTTGCTATATCTTCTGCTATCTCTCCTGATACTATATTAGACTGACCAACATATGGCTCCCTTAATCCTAAATCCATTATAGTAGTTATACTACCATTGTTCCCCACTAGAGCACCAACATCAAGCTTTCCATCTGCTCTACTAGGTACATCTGCTTGGGGATTATCTATATATCCTTTAATAATACCATTGTTTCTTGAAACTACATAAATATTACCTGCTGGTCCTCCACCTGATATTTTTAGAGTCAATACATCTTTTTCATTTTTCATCATGGCACCCATCATAACACCAGCAGTTAATGTTCTGCCTAAAGCAGCTGAGGCCGTAGGCGATGTATTATGTGTAATCCTAGCATTTTCTACAAGATTAGTTGAACTAGCTACATACACCCTTATTCTACCTAATTCATCAATCCCTTTGATTAAATAATCCTTCACTTAGCTCACATCCTTTTATCTAAAATAAGAACATCCTGAGTATGAGTCTAGGATCTTGTATATTTTAGTATAACAAGATTCTTCGACTAGGTCTCAGAATGACACGACAAAAACTTTAATATATTCATAATAAAAGCCCCAAAAGGGGCTTTTCATAGTTTCCAAAGTATTTAATTTAAATTAATTACTATAGTTTAACTACATTCGTAGCTTGAGGGCCTTTTTCCCCATCAACTACTTCAAATTCAACCGACTCTCCCTCATCAAGACTTTTAAATCCGTCTCCTTGAATAGCTGAGAAGTGAACAAAAACGTCATCACCTTCATCAGTTGATAAAAATCCAAAACCCTTAGTAGCATTGAACCATTTTACTGTACCCTTTACCATTTAAACATTCCTCCATTTAAAACTACTTCATTAAAAATAACTCTACCAAATACATAAGTATTTGTCAATAATTTACCCCACAATGGGCATACGTATGCAGCCTGACCTTAAATTTTAGTTGCCACATAATTGATTCTTTCACTTTTCTTTCCTGGACTATTAAATGAAAATCCATCATAAACTTCTATATTTGGGAATCCTGCTTCTTTAAGCAGCGAAATTATCTCCTCATTCTTGTAAGCTTTTTCCAGATGTTTTTCATCAAATCTAATGAAATTTTCTCCATCTTCACTATAGAAAAATGTTAAATAAAACTCACATATATCCTTTACATCGTCATAGTTATTCTGCCATGTATAATATATATTATCCCTGTCTTCCACAAAGACATTATTGCCTATGACTTCTTTTAGTTTATAATAAGAATTCATATCAAATATAAATATCCCATCATCGTTTAAATGATTGTAGACATTGGTGAAGGTCTTTAATAAATCTTCCCTATCCAAAATATAGTTTATACTGTCACATATGGAAATAACAGAGTCAAACTTCTTATTAATAGTAAATCTAGTCATATCTTGTCTTAAAATTTTCACGTTTTTTAGTCTTTTTAATTTTTCATAGGCGATGGATAGCATTTCCTCTGATAAATCAAAGCATGTAAGCTTGTACCCCTCTTTCCCAATATAATAAGATAGACTTCCCGTACCACAAGCCATTTCCAGTATATCTACTGGATTCTTATTATATTTATGAAAAATTTCTTTTATATATTCAAACCACTGCTCATAATCAAAATCATTCATCAATTCATCATACAAATATGCAAAATTATCATACATTTCCATTCCAAAAATACCCCTATTCTGTATCTAGTTTTGTTTTTTTCTTTTTCTTGAGGTCATTATACCACCGATTCTGCCAGATTCTTTAGCAGTAAGCCCTGCCCAACCAACTTCCTCAATTTTATCTAATAGTCCTAACTCCCCAGCTATTTCATATTTTAATCTATCATCTTCTGTTTCTATTTTCTTTTTCTTATTTTTCCTTGTATTATTACTCATACAATCCCCTCCATATATTTAGTATGGAGACAATAGAGTCAATTTATTCCTTAAAGAAAAAAGTATAGCCAATTGATCAGTACAAATATAAATATAACAATAACTACAGGTAAATATTTTTTACCTAACCTTCTATCTTTAGGAGAAGCATCTTCATAATTATATAAGTCTTCTATGGCAGATTCAATATCAACAGGGCTATCAAATAGAAAATTATTTTCTACTTCTTTTTCTTTGTTAACTGGTTCCAATTTTCCCAGCAAAATCTTCACCATTAAAAAACAACAAACTAAAAATATAAATGGCAAAATAATACTACCAATTCCTATAGAAGCTGTTTCCGAAACCATAGCTGGTTCCATCAGTATACCATCTATTTCTTCTTGGTATTTATTCAAGAAGAATCCAATTGTTAAAGCTATACCATTATTAGTTGTATGAGCTATTATAGATGAATATATGGAATTGGTTTTATATACCATTATACCAAAGACGACCCCTAGTATTGTTGGACCTACAAAATTCATTAAATTAAAATGAAATATCCCAAACAATAAAGCAGAAATTATAATACTCTTTCTATAACCAAGACGGCTATAAGCATCCATTATGACACCTCGAAACATGATTTCCTCACATATGCCAGGAGTTATAGCTATTATAAAGAAGCTAATTAAATATTGAATCTCATCGTTTGGCATGGGAACAGTTGTAGGCATCATATCTTTAAAAATATTAAGAATTCCAATAAATATAGCCTGTAAGAAGACAGCTAAAGGATAGGTAAATATAGTTATAACTATTGCTAATATAATTTGTTTTAGCCCAATTTTATTGAGCCTTAGAGTTTCCTTAATGGGTACTCTTTTAATTTTTAGGAATAGCAAACATGGTACTAGAATCAAAATATACTCTGTGATCAAGAGACCTGAAAATAGTTCTCTAGTTTGTACAAATCCACCTATAGTTAATAAAGAAATACCTAACAGTAAAAATAATAAATTTACTTCAAATATGGAAGGTTTCTTTCTATATCTCATACCATCCCCCTCTATTTATCTTATTAAATACACCTACAGGAATCCTGTAGGTGTTTATTACTCAAATGTAAAAATATATGGAATATTCCTGTAAAAATCCCCATAATTCAAACCATAACCAACGATAAATACATCAGGTATAGCAAATCCAACATAATCTGGTGATAAGTTTACTTTTCTTCTACTTGGTTTATCTAACATAACACTTATTTTAATGGATTTTGGAGATTTCTTTTCTAAATGTTTCACAACATTTTCAAGAGTAAATCCTGAGTCCATTATATCATCAACAATAAGTACATCCTTACCTTCTATATCGGTTCTTAAATCATGTACTATATCCACGAGCCCACTTGATTCCTCGCTATGGCCATAACTTGATGTAGTCATAAAATCTACTTCCACAGGAATGGATAATTCTCTGACTAAATCAGATGTAAATACAAAACTTCCCCTTAATAAGGAAACCACAACTAAATCTTTTTCCTTATAATCTTTACTAATCTCAATTCCTAATTCCCTAACTCTTTCAGCAATTTCTTCTCTAGAAAATAGAGTTTTTTGTCTTTTGTTGCTTTCCAAATTTCTCCCCCCATTAATGCTCAATATTTTTGGAGTTTTTCTTAAGGTAGTTTTTAATTTCCCTAAGCTCCCTTAAAATAAGATTAAGAGTATATTGATAACTTATTAATATAATAAATATTATAACACTAATTATCAATTTTGCATCCATTATTTATCTTATCCTTCCTCGTCTGTTATATCTATCCTATTATTATCGTTTTCAACGAATTCTAGCTTAGTTATTGAAACCTCATAAGCAACCTTAGTTTCCACATCTCCTGATGGAAGTTTCTTTTGATACTCTCTGCTTTGAATGCGTCCCCAAACCTTTATATGATCTCCTACAACCAATTTTTCACAGAATCTGGCATTTCTTCCCCAGGCAATACACGGAATGTAATCAGACTTATTATAGGCCCTATTGACCGCTACTAATAAATCGGTTATTTCTCTACCAAAAGGAGTTACCCTATAAATGGGTTTCTTGCATATATACCCATCTAGATAAATTTCATTAGGCTTTCTTAAGACTTCTTCTAATTCTTCTTCACTTGGAGAATAGATTTCTCTAGCAAATATAGTCAACACCAGCCTATTTGCAGATTCAATATATCTATTGTAAGATCTCAATTGTCCTTCAATAATAACATACTGCCCCAGGTCGATGTCAATACCTATCAACAATCTTTCAGAAATAGTTATTGGTAACTGGTCTACAGATTCACTTAATCTAGGTACCTCTAGATAAATATTATAGAATCTTTCACCATACATCTCATGACTAAACTCCTTCTCCCCATTGATACGCCCAACAATCCTCACCATATTTGTATCCACATTTTTTTCCAACATCAATGTACCCTCCCTATTCTTCTTATTGAATAATCTCCTTCTATAGTTATTCAAATAAAATAAAGAATATGACGATATAGAAATGATTTTTTGACGTTTTCCGTGGCTCTTAAATTTTTATGGTTTTTTCTAGCTGAATTTTTTCACCCATAACAAGGGACAGAATAGATGCAGCTAAAACGGAATATATATGGTCTTTGTTCTTTGATTGGATTTCTATAATAAATTCAAAAGAACTTACCCTATCTCCAAATAGTGTAATGATCTCTCTCTGTAAACATAAACTGGCTTCCATGCTCTGATCTATAATATGGCTGGATATTGTCATTGTAGCCTTGCTATTGAAGCCGTATGTGATTACAATGCCATCTAGGGATTCAATGGATAGTAGGTTTAGATTATCCTCATCCGTATTTATAATATAATAATCGCAGTTTCTAAATTTAGTTTTAAGAAAGGTGTCTTTTACGAATTTTGAATCTATGATATTGATAATCAAAAAATCAAATTCGAACCCAAATTTATCAACTTCTGCTGCTTCCATTGGTTTCATTGATATTGGTATTAAATTAATATTATCATTACTTAAAATCATAATATTCCCTGTGGCGTTGGAATAAATTAGCTGGTATTCAAAAGTAATTAATAGACCTTTTATGAAATCGACAGTAGATAGTCTATCTTCAATTATTCCAACAAATATGATTTTTTTATTATTCACTCTTATCCCCTCAATGCTAATTATTTGGTATTTGTCTTCCGCTATTATCTATTCTGAAATTGTCATAGTGTATCAACTCAGAAATAGGTACAATCTCGAAACCCTTTTCTTGCAATCTTTCTATTACTATAGGTAAGTATTCGCTAATATACTTTGCATTATTATGGAATAAAACAATTGAACCACTATCTACATTTCTAAGTACTGTGTCAACAACTGGCTGTACACCAAATTCCTTCCAATCCAATGAATCAATATCCCATTGTATTGGGTAATATCCAATTTCTCTACATGTTTGTATCAAGGCATCATTATAGTCCCCATATGGTGGTCTAAATAAGAATGGTTTTTCACCAGTTAAATCATAAATTCTGTCTCCAGTACTATTTAATTCTTGTATCATCTGTTCCTTTGACAATGTGCTCATATTTGGATGTGTTGCAGAATGGTTTCCAATTTCATGGCCTCTTTTATGTATTTCAACTACTTGATCTGGAAATTTATCCACCCAAAACTTAACAAGAAAAAATGTAGATTTAACATTGTATTTATCTAGTGTATCCAGTATATCTAATGTGTATTCATCTCCATAAGCTGCATCAAAGGATATAGCTATCTTTTTATCATCCCTTTGGACACTATAAATTGGTAATTCCTTTGTGGGAGAAAATACATTAATTAAATTATAATTTTTGTTTTTATTAATTATTAATATGGAAATAACTAATAATAATAATACCATTATAATTCTGTAGACCAAATAATAATGATAACTTCGCTTCATCACATCTCCTCCTTTCGCTATACTACATAATTATTCTTTTTTAAAAAATTTATTACTATATAAGAGATGTGAATGTATAAAATAAATTGGATAATTCACACATAAGACCAAAGATATTCCAGCATATAAACAAGTATTAGGGTTATATTAATAGTACGCAATAAAATTGCTAATTAATATTAAAGGAGGTAAATAAAATGGCTAATAATAACAACAGTAATAAAATAGTTGTTCCAGAAGCAAGAGCAGCTCTTAATCAGATGAAATTAGAAATAGCCAATGAACTAGGACTCCAAAATTATGATTCTATAGATAAAGGAAATCTTTCTTCTAGACAAAATGGCTATGTAGGTGGCTATATGACTAAGAAATTAGTAGAGAGTGCACAAAGACAATTAGCAGGAAAAGGATAAATAGATTGATAGAGAAGTGAAAATTCACTTCTCTATTTCTTTTTTCACTTATATTTGATGAATTTTCAAGAGGGTGGTATAATATAATTTATACTATAGTTTAG
Source organism: Tissierella sp. (assembly GCA_012735585.1). GTDB lineage: Bacteria > Bacillota > Clostridia > Tissierellales > Tissierellaceae > JAAYTL01. The sequence continues at coordinate 43,230 of JAAYGX010000042.1, read as the reverse complement.
ATTATTTAAGAAGGTGACAGGAATGTTTAGTGATAATAGTGAAGAATTAGCTCAAAACAAACTTTTATTATTATATATTTTAAAAGAAACTAATTACAATTTTACAAAAAACCAACTTACTGAATTCATATTGGAGAAAAACTATATGAACTTTTTCTCTATTCAACAGTATTTAAGCGAATTAATTGATTCTGACTTCATAGAGCTTGTTGATAATGACAATGAACAACACTATAATCTATTGGAAAAAGGTAATATTGCATTAGATTATTTTGTAAGTAAGATACCCGAAAAAATAAAGAAGGATTTAGAAGCAGAGTTTCAGTCTCAAAAAATCAAACAAAAAAAAGAAACCCAGGTATTATCAGAGCACTATAAAAGGGATGATGGTCAATATGTTGTCAATTTAAAGCTTGTTGAAAATGGCGACACATTATTCAGTCTATATCTTAATGTAGCTTCAGAAAAACAAGCTGAAATGATCGGCCATTCCTGGAAAGAAAAAACAGACTTCATTTATTCAGAAACTATTAAATTATTAATCGAATAGGCTTTTAAGTTAAAAGGATATCATGTGGCTCTATGCCAACTGTTATTCTTTTTTTAATTTGATTTATTTCTGTATCTACTATAACAATTTGATTGTTTACCATATCATTTAAATATAGATTTTTTTCTTCATAGTTTAAGTAATTAGTTAAACCACCTATATAAATTAATCTATTATTTATTTCTGAAACTCCATCAAATCCATAAAGCCAACTATTTTCTGAATCAACTAAATAGAAGTACTCTTTTCCTTTAGGTTTTATAAAATCAAAATAAATTCCACTGATAATTTTAGACATTTTAGATTTCTTTTCTATTGGGTCAAAAGAAGATAATACACTATGTCCAAGGGAATTATTGTTTAAAAAACCTAAAACATATATTGTTCCCATCTCTACTTTTATCCTAAAGGGCATAAATGATAATTTAATCTCCTCCATATTTCCATTATCATGATCTATAATGCTGATACTATAAGAATTTAAATTGGTTATAAAAACTTTTCCTGTTACTTCATCAACTGCTAAGTCTGTGGGTTTCTCCCCTACATAAATATTTTCTACTACTGTGAAATCCACCTTATCAATAATAGATAAAGAATTTGAATCAATATTTAATACATAAATCCTATCTCCTAAGGTTTTTATCCGAACGGGACAACGTCCAAGACTTAACTGATTCAATAATCTCCCATTTGAAACATCTACCCTATAAAGACTATCTTCATCTGAATTCAGTATGAGTAAATAATAATTATCCTCAGCTAGCACCCTTGTAGAACCAGTCTTACTAGGTATTATTGTTTTTAAATCTAGGGTCTTTACATGTGATAGGTCTTTTTTGTCTAATATGCTTAGAGAATTCTCACCATAATTTGTAACCACAATCTTGTTTAATAGCAATTTACCACCCCCAGTATATATAACAACTTATGCATTGGGGTAGATTGTGGTGAATAAATATGACAAAACAGTGCTTTGGAGTTGGTACAAAAAACCTCCTATAGTTTTCACTATAGAAGGTTTACCAATGTTCTTACTTCTCCAATTAAATATAAAGAACCACCAAATAAAATTAAATCATTTTTATTGGCAAGACTATAAGCCTTATCTATTGCATTTTTTATGTCCTTTTCAACATAGATTTCGTCATTATATTTACTCACCTTAGAAGCTAGCTGATCAGCATCTAGTTTTCTAGGCATATTGACTTCTGTAGCTACTACGATATCGGCCAGTGGAATTAGTTTTCCAATCATATGATCCACATCTTTATCCTTTAGTATTCCTATACCTAATATCAATTTATCATATGAAAACAATTCAAGTGCTTTAGCCAAATGCTCTATACCTTGGACATTGTGGGCCCCATCAATTAAAAATATTGGCTCTCTTTTTAATACTTCTAAACGACCATTCCATTTTGTATTTAAGATGCCTGTGTATATCTGATCATTAGTTATATCGATTAGCCCTTTATCTCTTAGTACTAATAATGTAGTTATAGCTAAAGAGGCATTATATACCTGGTATTCCCCAATCATAGATATCTTTATAGACTCCAAGTAATGATTATTATATCTATAATTAAATATATTACCTGTATCGGATTCTTGGATTATTCCAATATTATGGTTTTTACTGATATAAATTTCTGAATCTAATGATGCTGCTACATCCTTAATTACATCTCCAGCTTCAGCCTCCTGCTCATAGGAGACCACAATTCCATTTTCTTTGATGATTCCAGCTTTTTGATATGCGATCTTAGCTAATGTATCCCCTAGTTCATTTATATGATCATAATCAATGCTGGTAATTACAGATGCAAGAGAACTTTTAATTACATTAGTAGAGTCAAATCTACCACCTAAACCAACTTCTAGAACTACATAATCTACGGATTCTTCTTTAAAGTAAATAAAACCTATAGCAGTAATTATTTCAAATGTAGTTGGATGCTCTAGCCCTAACTCTACCATTTTATCAGCAGCTTCTTTTACATGGGAAGTAATTCTACCTAGTGTCTCATCAGGTATATCGATCCCATTGATTTGGACTCTTTCATTAAATCTTTCTAAATATGGTGAGGTAAATAAGCCAACGTTATATCCAGCACTTTTAATACAAGAGCTCAAATAAGATGATGTAGAACCTTTCCCATTTGTACCTGCTACATGGATTACTTTTAAAGAATCCTGCGGATTCCCTAAAAGTTCCATTAATTTGCTTATAGACGTCAAACCTAATCTAGAGCCAAATTTATCTTTATCGTTAATATAAGCCAAAGCATCTGTATAATTCATAATGCACTCCACCTTATTTATCCTTTTTTAAACTAGCTAATCTTTCTATGACTTTATCCATCATATCCTCATACTTAGCCATCTTTTCTTTTTCTCCATTAATAACTGCCTCTGGTGCCTTAGAAACAAATCCTTCATTGGATAGTTTGCCTTTTACTCTTTTTAACTCACCTTCAAGCTTTTCTTTTTCCTTCTCTAATCTTTCTATTTCTTTATCATAGTCAATTAGATCTTTCAAAGGTAAAAAAGCCTCACTCTTTTCTAATACCACTGAAATATAATCCTCGCCAAATCCTTCTTTGCTATCACTAATACTTACATCCTCTGCACTGGCAAGGTTTAAAAAATATCTCTTACCATTTACAATAAGATCCTTTATCTCTTCACTTTCTACAACAAAGATAATATTTGATTTTTTAGAAGGTGCGATATTCATTTCAGCCCTTGCATTTCTTATGGCTTTGATAGAAGTTTTAACATATTCTATGATTTTTTCTGCTTGACTAAATTTATGACGATCATTATATAATGGCCACTGACTAAGAATTAGAGGTCCATCATTATTTGGCAGATGTTGCCATATCTCTTCCGTAATAAAAGGCATAAATGGATGAAGTAGTCTATTGATATCCTTTAGAACATATAGTAGCACTCTTTGTGCTAATTCCTTACTATTGGTATCATCGCCATATAATCTGGACTTAACCATTTCAATATACCAATCACAGTAATCATCCCAAACAAAGTCATATATTCTTTGAGCAGCCAATCCTATTTCATATTTATCTAGATTATCAGTAACTTCTTTTGTCACATCATTTAATCTTGAGATAATCCATTTATCTTCTTGTTCTAAATCTTTAATTTCAAAATCATTTGCCACTACTTCTTCATCTAAATTCATTAGAACAAATCTAGTTGCATTCCATAATTTATTAGCAAAGTTTCTATTTGCCTCTACTTTTTCATTGTAGAATCTCATATCATTTCCAGGTGAATTACCTGTTATCAACGTAAACCTTAATGCATCTGCACCGTAAATGTCTATTATCTCTAAAGGATCTATCCCATTATCTAAGGATTTACTCATCTTTCTACCTTGACTATCTCTTACAAGACCAGTTAAATATACATCCTTAAATGGCAATTCACCCATTTGTTCTATACTTGAAAATACCATTCTGACAACCCAGAAGAAAATAATATCATATCCTGTTATTAGTACATCTGTTGGGAAGAAATATTTTAAGTCCTCAGTGTTTTCAGGCCAACCAAGGGTTGAGAAAGGCCATAGTGCTGATGAGAACCAAGTGTCAAGAGTATCTGTCTCTTGTCTTAAATTGTCACTTCCACATTTGCCACATTTGTCTGGAGTAGTTCTAGATACAATTACCTCATTACAATCATCACAGTAGTATACTGGAAGCCTATGGCCCCACCATAACTGTCTTGAAATACACCAGTCTCTTATATTCTCCAACCAATTTACATAAACTTTTCCGAATCTTTCCGGAACAAAGTTTAGTTCCCCCTTGTAATAAGCCTCTAATGCCGGCTTAGCCAATGGCTCCATTTTTACAAACCATTGTTTTGATATCAGTGGTTCAATGATGGTACTACATCTTTCACAGTGACCAACTGAATTATCATGTTCTTTGATTTCATTTAAGAAGCCATTTGCTTCTAAGTCCTCTACAATTTTCTTTCTAGCTTCAAATCTTTCAAGCCCTTCATACTTACCACCATTGGAATTGATATATCCTTTCTCATCAATTACTATAAATTGACCAAGGCCATGTCTTTCCCCTACTTCAAAGTCATTGGCATCATGGGATGGTGTGATTTTTACAGCACCTGTACCAAATTCTAAATCTACATAATCATCTGTAATAATTGGAATTTCTCTATTTACCAGTGGTAATATAGCAATTTTTCCTACTAAATTTTTATATCTTTCATCCTTTGGATTTACTGCTATTGCTAAATCACCAAGTATTGTCTCAGGTCTTGTAGTTGCTATGGTTATTTTCTCTTGGCTGTCTTTAATCGGATAATCTACGTGCCAGATATGTCCATGGCTGTCTTCATGCTCAACTTCTGCATCGGATATAGCAGTAGCACAATCCGGGCACCAGTTTATAATTCTATCTCCCCTGTAAATAAGTCCTTTATCATATAATCTTATGAATACCTCTTCAACAGCTTTACTCATATTGTCATCTAAAGTAAACCTATCCCTAGACCAATCACAGGATACACCAAGTTTTTTTAGTTGATTTTTGATATTTCCTCCATAAAGCTCTGTCCATTCCCATGCTTCTTTAAGAAATCCATCTCTTCCTAATTCTTCTTTAGTCTTGCCTTCTTTTGTTATCTTGTCTACAACTCTAGCTTCAGTTGATATACTTGCATGATCTGTGCCTGGCTGCCATAACGCTTCATACCCTGACATTCTCTTCCATCTAGTAAGGATATCTTGGATAGTGTTGTTAAGCGCATGACCCATATGAAGATTTCCAGTAACATTTGGCGGGGGCATCATTATTGTATATGGCTTTTTATCATGATTCACTTTGGCTGCAAAGTACTCATTTTTATTCCAGTAATCGTATAATCTGTCTTCAAAATCTTTAGGGTTATAGGTTTTTGGTAAATTTTCTAACATAGTTTATTCCTCCTCTAATAAAATAAACCCTTCATCCTTAAATAAAAGGACGAAGGGTTCAGCTCGCGGTACCACCTTAATTCCATGATTTGATCATGGCTCTTAATAATTATAACGGAATCACCGTCTAAACCTACTATTATTTCAGCCTAGATGCTCAAAAGCTACCTTCAACAAGCACTACTTTAAAAATCTTTCACCCTAGGATTTTCTCTCTACTAAAGATGCTTGTTTACTCTTCTTTTTCAACGCAAGATAATTTGTATTAATTATATAAATTAAACTATTCTTTGTCAACTGACACTTCTCTATTTTTGACTAATTCGATATATATATTCACATAATTTATTAAAGCTAATATATTAAAAACTACAGTTACTAGAAATAATACTTGAGAAAGGGTCTCTGGTAGTTTAAAGACTATAGATAATGTTGCAGCATAAAATAATGCCGTAGCAGACTTGCCATATTTATTTGAAGGCACTACTTCATTTGAACTGGAAAAATATAAAAGGCTTCCACCCAGTATTAAAATGATCTCTTTTATACCCAATGCGATTAGAATCCATTCTGGAATAAGTTTTGATAAAGTAAAACTTATTAATATAGCAAATGTCATCAATTTGTCTGCAAATGGATCTAGAACAGTACCTAGTTTTGTCTGTAAGTTATACTTTCTAGCGATATGTCCATCTAAAACATCTGATATTCCTGCCAAAATAAATACTAGTCCCGCCAATAATAACCGATTATCCAAATCAGAAAAAAATACAAACATATAGATTGGAACCAAAATTATTCTTAAAATTGTTAGCATATTAGGTATGTTCATACGCAACCCTCCATTTTGAAATTATAGTCACCTTTGTATAATGAAAGAATACAATATCCTATAAGAATCTATCATAATACTATATTATACAAGGAGTGATAGGATGTCAAAAAAATATAAGCTGATACCCCTCTTATTGGCCATGGTTCTAGTAGTTACCCTGGTTTTTACAGCCTGTGAAAAAAGTCCAAATCAAAAGATAAGATTAATAGAAGTAACTCACTCTTTATTTTATACCCCACAATACGTAGCTTTAACACAAGGTTTTTTTGAAGAGGAAGGCTTGGATGTAGAACTTAGCACTGGGGGCGGTGCTGACAAAGTCATGACAGCAATGCTAAGTGGAGAAGCAGAGATCGGATTTATGGGAGCAGAGGCGTCTGTGTATGTTTACAACGAAGGTCGGGAGAATTATGCAATAAACTTTGCTCAATTAACACAAAGAGACGGAACTTTCTTAGTAGGTAGAGAAAAAGACGATGATTTTAACTTTGATAAACTTAGAGGAAAAACAGTACTGGGCGGAAGAAAAGGCGGCATGCCTGAAATGACATTAGAATATGTTATCAAATCGAAGGGTCTAGTTCTAGATGAAGATGTAGTAGTTCGTACAGATGTCCAATTTGACGCTTTAGCTGGTGCTTTTATCAGCGGTGAAGGTGACTATGTATCATTATTTGAACCAGTAGCTACAACACTTGAAAAAGAAGGTCAAGGATACATTGTTGCATCTATCGGTGGAGAAGGAGGTTATATTCCTTATACATGCTATTCAACTACTAAAGAATATATGGAAAAAAATCCTGAAACAATTCAAAAATTCACCAACGCTTTATATAAAGCCATGGTATGGGTACAAAATCATAGTTTGGAGGAAATCGCAGAAGCTGTAAAACCGCATTTCCCAGATACAGAAGATGATGTATTGGTTACATTAATCGATAGATATAGGCAACAAGACAGCTGGAAGCCTGATTTAATAATTACTGAAGAAGGAATGGATCATTTGATGCATATTATGGAGTTAGCTGGAGAGCTAGACCAAAGAGCAGATTATGAAAAAATAGTTACTACTGAATTTGCGAAAAAGGCTATGGAGCAAGCTAAATAAAAAAATCCCTAATTAGGGATTTAATTACAAATTGTCATCCTGAGCCCAAGCGAAGGATCTTAGGTGTATTGTTACATCAGGATCCTTCACTAAAACTCAGAATGACATATATTTTTTTGATTACCTTGGAATAAATCCTATTTTTTTATAAACTTTTCTTAAAGTCTTCATAGCTCTATACTCAGCTTTTTCTGCACCTTCTTTATATACTTTTTCAAGATAATCCTTATTATTTATTAAATCCTTATATCTTTCTTGAATAGGTCTTAGTCCTTCAGCTACGACTTCCGACAGGTCTTCTTTAAATACTCCGTATCCTTTACCATTATATCGAGCCACAATGGTATCTAAACCTTCGTTAGTAAATGCAGAATAAATATCTATAAGGTTTTTAAGTCCCTTTTGTTGATCATTGTAGGCTACTACCCCTTCAGAATCAGTCACTGCACGTTTAATTTTTCTTCTTATTGCATCTCCATTATCTAATAACAAAATATATGAATCTTCATTGGAATCAGATTTACTCATCTTGGATTCAGGATCTTGGAGACTCATTATCCTAGCTCCCTCTTTTTTTATCAAAGCTTCTGGAACTTTAAATGTTTCACTATACCTATTGTTAAATCTTTCAGCAATATCCCTGCTTAATTCCAAGTGTTGTCTTTGGTCCTCTCCAACAGGTACATAGTCAGTTTGATATAGAAGAATATCAGCTGCCATTAAGACAGGATAGGTGAATAGTCCTGAGTTGATACTACTATCTTCAAATCGTTTTGACTTATCCTTGTATTGCGTCATCCTATTTAACTGTCCCATATATGTCAAAGAATTAAGTACCCAATTTAGTTCAGCATGGGCAGAAACATGGGATTGTATAAATAGAGTAGTCTTTTCTGGATCTAATCCTGTAGCCAGTAGCAATGAAAGAACTTCAAGTGTATGCTTTCTTAAATCTTTAGGCACTTGGGGTACTGTTATTGCATGCATATCAACTATACAGTAAATGCTATCATAGTCCTCATTGTTCTGAATTTCGACCCAGTTTCTAATAGCCCCTATATAATTACCAATTGTTGGTTCGCCTGAAGGCTGAATTCCACTAAAAACAATTTTTTTATCCATTATATCCCTCCTAAAATCGCAGGCACGCTACACGAATCTATGTGTTCGCTATGCTCACATAGATTCGGTGCTGCTGCATCTGACCTACCATCGATTTGCAACCTCTATTTGCTCCGCAGGACTCAATTGGGGAGTGCCTCCGGTGAAGAAAAGCACTTCAAATCGGGTTAGGTCATAAAAAAACCTTTCATCTCTATATAAAGAGACGAAAGGTTATTTCCGCGGTACCACTCTAATTGCATAAGCCAACTCTAATCTTATAAGGATGATTAGTCCCACACCCTATGTATTCAGGCATGAACTCACAAGTCCATTCACTACAAAAGTGTCATCAGGCTCACACCAACCCTGACTCGCTTTAGATCTTTTTCATAGTTACTCTTCTTGATCCAAGTTATAATATTATATTAATTATACACTAATTTAGTGAAATGTAAACACAAGGGCTAAAATATTTAAATTGATTTAATATTGTGTTATAATATTCCATGGAGGGTGAATAAATGACTCAAGACGGTTTTCTAAACAAAATCAAAATTTATATAATATCTATTATAACAATAGTATTATGTGGTGAGATGTACTTTTTCCCATTTCAAGGAGCCTTTCGGTTCTCTGTTGGAGTAGTAGCTCTTAGTATAATACTATTGTTTTATGACGATCTAAATGAATTCTATTTAGCTCTATTTACTGCAATAGCAGTATTTTTGCTAAGATCTGTTATCTTTTCATTTGATGGAGACTATAGTCTTTTAGATTTATTTAAATTAAATATTCCGGCCTCTATCTATTATATGAGTTATGTAACTTTTTTTTATATTTTTAAAATCAAATTATTTAAAGAAATACCTACAAGAACTATATATCTTCTCTCAATTATAGATTCAAGCTCAAACATTATAGAAGCTTTAATTAGAAATAATCTTAATACTAATCTAATGAGATACATATTAATCATTGCCGTTGCAAGAAGTGCTATAATATATGTGATTTATTATTTATTTAGGCGAAAAGAACTATTAATAAGAAAGAATGAACATGAAAAAAGATATAATCAGCTCAATGCTTTAATTTCCAATATCCAAGCAGAAATATTCTACCTATCTAAGTCCACCTCTGATATAGAAGCAGTAATGAGTAAAGCCTATACCCTATATGAAAATACGAAGGGTAATCAGGAAATCAATCATTTGGCTTTAGACGTTGCTAGGGAAGTTCATGAGATAAAGAAAGATTATCACAGAGTAGTCACTGGATTTAAATCTTATGTAGATAATTTCGATTTTAAGAAAACTATGGCTTTAAAAGAAATTAGCTCTATTATAGAAAGTAATCTAAATAGATATATTGAATACCAAAGAAAAGACATTGAAGTTAAAATCAAATTTTATACCAATATACAAGTTTCAAATTATTATTATTTATTTACAATAATAAATAACTTAATTACAAATGCTATAGATGCAATTCAAAATAATGGAGAAATCTATGTTGAAGCTAAGTCTATTAAAGGAAATCTTATATTAAAAGTTATTGACAATGGACCAGGTATAGATTCTGAAATTAAGCCATATATATTTAATCCTGGTTTCACAACAAAATAAGACTTAAAAAGTGGTACTCAATCAACTGGCATAGGACTTTCCCATGTGAAATACATAATTAAAAATTTAAATGGAACAATTGAAGTTGACTCCGAGACTGATATAGGTACAACTTTTATAATAACAATACCAATAAAAGAGTTAAAGAGGTGATTTTATGTCAAAAACCTTTATAATAGTTGATGATGATATGGGGATCGTTTCCATGCTTAAAAATATTATAAAACAAAATAATCTAGGTAAAGTTGTAGCCAATTTTACCAGTGGCGAGCACGTAATTGATGAAATTCTTTTTTATGATCCAGACATTGTACTGATTGATTATTTATTACCTTCAATTGATGGTGTTGAAATAGTAAATGAAATTATAAAAAAGGGCTATAAAGGAAAAATCGTTATGATTTCACAGGTGGAAGATCCAACTATGGTCGCTAATGCTTACAGTGCTGGTGTATTATTCTTTATTAAAAAACCTATTAATGCCATTGAGGTTGTAAATATAATAAAAAATGTCATTCAAAATATTGAGTTAGAAAAATCCATGTCGCTTATCAAAGAAGCATTAGGAAATGTATCTAAATCAGAAATCAGCAATAAACCACAAGAAAATAAAGAAGATATAATAGAAACCATATTATCAGATATTGGAATAATTAGTGACCCAGGGGCTAAAAATCTTACGGAACTAATTTTGAGAGTTTTAGAAGCAAAACGAAGAGACAAAAATGCCCCCTACAAACTACAAGAGCTTTATATTGACATAGCCAATGAAGAAAGTGTCAATACTAATATTCGTACCAATCCAAGTACCATAGAACAAAGAGTCCGTCGAATTATACAAAAATCCTTAGTCAATATTGCGGAGTTTGGAATTGATGATTACTATAATCCAACCTTTGTGGAATACTCCTCCTTGCTATTTGAGTTTACACAGGTTAAGCAAGAAATGAACTATATACAAGGTAATTCAGATAGAAAAGGTATGGTCAATATAAAGAAATTTATTGAAGGGATTATTACTAAATTAAGCTAATCAAATAATCAGGACTAAAACTATAAAACACTACTTAAAAGCCTTAATCTTAAAGGCTTTTAAGTATATCTACTAAGAATTTTCAAAGAACTATCTATAGGCCAAATTAATCTACGATAAATAAAAAAGGGTAGTCATTAGAAATTTTAAATTCCTAATGTACTACCCTTTTTGATTTTTTAGTTATTAACCAAAGAGGTTCATAAATGTTGTTATAACGAATGCATTTGTAAAGTCGATGAATAGTGCACCAACTAGTGAAACTACAAAGTAAGCTACTGCTGAGTAAGAGTATTTTTGCGCAACTGAAGCCATGTTAGCAACTCCATTAGGTGTAGCACCCATACCAAATCCACAGTGACCTGCTGAAATAACAGCCGCATCATAGTCTTTACCCATAATTGGGAAAGTGATATATGTTGCAAATAAATACATTAGTGTTGCTTGAGCTACTAATAGTATAAGCATTGGAATAGCTAGGTCTATAAGTTCCCAAAGTTTCAATGTCATCAGTGCCATTGCAAGGAACAAGTTAAGTGTAACATCTCCTACTATACCAATTTCTTCTTGCGGAGTTTTGAAAGTTCCTGAGTCAGAAATATTTCTCATTACAGCTGCTACAAGCATTCCGCCGATGTATCCTGGCATAGTAAATCCTGTTGAAGCAATTAGAGCTGATACATAAGTACCAAGGAACATTGCTATAAGGATTTGGAAGAAGGCCATGGCAAATTTTTCACCATCAAGTATTGACTCTGTTTCTTCAAGTAATGATTCATCAATTTGATCTGTAGCTTTTTTCTTGTTCAGTAAATCATGTTTGATAATTAGTCTGTTAGCAACTGGCCCACCCATCATGGATCCTGCAACAAGACCAAATGTTGCTGCTGCTAGGGCAACTGTTTGAGCACCGGCTATTCCCATTGCCTCAACATCTGGAGCAAAAGCTGCTGATGTACCATGGCCACCAGTCATAGGTGTAGAACCTGTCATAAGTGCTAGTAGTGGATGAACATCTACTACTCCAGCTAAACCAACTGCAACTGCATTTTGTAATACTACAAGCAATGTTGCAACTCCTACGAAAATTAGTACCTTAACTCCACCTTTTTTAAGTACCTTTAAACTTGCGTTGAATCCAACGGATGTAAAGAACATTGTCATAAAGAATGATTGCAATGTTGTATCGAACTCAAATGCAACAACATCAGTTAATCTAAGTATAAGAGTTATAATAGCAAATAATAAACCTCCTATAACAGGTGCAGGAATACAGTAAGTTTCAAAGAATTTAACTGATTTCCTTAACTTCCTACCAAGCAGTAGCAGTATTACTGCCAAACCAATTGATTGGACCATATCCATTTGTAATGTCATTAATAATCTCCTCCTATTTAATATTTTTGAAAATATTTATATTTTCTATTATAGATTAATGATATCGTTACCCTACAAAAAACGACATAAACCTTCAAAATAATTCAAAAATATTTTTTATTAAGTATAAAGACTTTAAAAATTCTTAAAATTATTAAATCTCATTCTCTTTGTTTGTTTTAGTTTGCCTTGGGTATAAGAAAAGTATAAGTTATAAATAAGAAATAATTTGCAAGGAGGCTTTTTAATGAGTAAAGTTGAATTATTAAATCAGTATGTAGCTAACTTGGCAGTCTGGAATATTAAGCTACACAATTTACATTGGAACGTTGTAGGTAAGGAGTTTGTGCAAATCCATGAGTTCACCGAAGCTATCTATGATGATGCATTCGAAAAATTTGATGAAGTTGCGGAACTACTAAAAATGAAAGGTGAAATGCCACTATCAACTATGGCTGAATACCTAAAAGTTGCTACTATAAAAGAAGTAGCTGTAAAGGATTTTGGTACTAAGGAAGTATTAGAAATTGTTAAGGCAGACTTAGAACTAATGAATAATTTGGCTACAGAAATAAGAAGCCTAGCTGACGAAGAAGGCGACTTCACAACAGTAGCTATATTCGAAGATCATGTAGCAGGTTATGATAAAAACCTATGGTTTTTAAACTCAATGTTGAAATAATTTTTTAAAAAGCATCTATCATTATGATAGATGCTTTTTTGTAACTTGCTATGTATGAATTGGAGATACCTAGAAATGACAAATCAAGACTTTTAGCAGTCGCTACGAATCCCGATGTTCATTTTTTGTGTCTATACACTATTGCTGCTAAAATAAATAATACTCCTACGGAAAACAGATAGTTTTTTTCTATAAAGCTCCCCCTCATCATGGAAAACATATTGAACATGCCTAGCTTTTCCCCAGAACCATAATTCAAAATATAATAGAGTATGGGAACCATATAGGATACTGCTAGATGATCGATGATGCTAAAGATAATTACTCCTAATCCACCTAAAAAAATACAGTTTGCCATAGTTCCATAAAAATACTTACCAAAAGGAAATTCACTTTGACCATATTTTAGATTTAGTAAAAATAATCTTACGATTATACTTAGAAAAAATAGTGCTTCTACTATCCTCATAAGGTGTATTTTTATCATAGGCTCTTTCTTAGATTTTATTAAATCTCTAATATTACGATCTTGATCAGGTGTAAATAGTGGAACCATTAATATAATCCCTAATAATGAGGTGTAAACTTCCAAGGTCTGTGCAACTTGAATTGGATTTAAGTTTTCAAGTCCCATTATAAAGGGAGCTGCTAAAACCAATAAAAAAGCGATCAATACATGCGGAATTAAATTAAATTTTAGATTTACTTTTAAAATTTGGAAGTAACTTTCCACTGATATTTAGCACCCCTTTCCTCTTCAAGCTATAGATATATACTGTCAAAACAAGTAAAACAATACTCGCTATTGAATAGACCATCCTATTGATTACTAATTCATCATATATGGAAGCATATATACTATATTTACCAACCGTATTGAATCTAGGAACCAAGCTCCAGCCCACATAACCCACTAAGTTTCCTCCGGCTATAAAGACGCTTACAATCCACCACGCCATTTGGACTAATATACCTAAAGGCCCTCCTGTAAGTTCTGTAAAGAAAAATCCTATTGATGTGGCAAATAATATAGTAGGCAGTAACCATCCCATAATATATTTTACAAAGGCTAAGGCATCTCCCTTTACCCCTATACTGTCTGCAAAGTATAGAGATTGTAATGAAGGTGAAATACTGAGAATTAATAATGGTACTAATATCATAAGAATTGTTGAAAAATATCGGGTTAAAACAATAGTCCATGAACTGGCCTTCTTGGAGTATATAGTCTCAGCCGTCAAGGCTCTTTTGTCCCTTAAACCTCTAGTAACAGCTAAGAACACAGGTAAAACTCCCAATACAATGCCCATATAATCACTAAACTGTCTGGCATATGCAGCGGAAACCCGATCTTCCTTTAAAATACTATTATAGTCCTCCATTGCTTCTTCATAGGACCGTGGAACCCTTGCTATATTTTTTAAAGACTTAGGATGATATGAGCTTCCTCCGCCTATTAATTTATCTACATTATCCATAATTACTAGATACTCATCATAGCTAATTGACTCTAATACCTGAATATCTAATTCTACTCCATCTTGGACCATCATATATCCATATTCTGTCATTACATTTATCTGTCCATCATAATATCGGGATAATCTTTTATTGATCTCATCCATACTAAGTCCCGTTAGAATATTTAATATATCCTCCATTTCTTCTTGCTTAGTTTCATTCAGTATGACTTCCTTGTAAAAGCCAACAGGATATGTACTAAATGAATTTCGATCAAATTCCAAAATCAGTTCTTTTAAGGATTGTTTCATAATTACATCTTCATCATCACTATATTTAAAACCATAATTATCTCCCCCCACTTGAGGTTTGACCAGTACATCAAATTCACCTATTTGTGTAACAAAGAATAATACTATAGAGGCAACAAATATATAGTAACTGATACTTTTTAAAATTTGTTTGCATTCTTTAAGAAATAAAGTTTTAAACATTGTCCTTCACCTCTTTTTTATGCATTAAATACATATAGGCATCTTCAACATTAGGCTCACATTTAATTGCCCCAATAAATGGTATTTCTATAGCATCATCATTGGCTATAAATCTTACATTCACATGGTTTCCCTGGGATAACATAGAAGTAATCATATATTGTTTTTTAATATCTTCCAATTCGATTCTGGAAATCTCTGCAGAATATATATGATCTTTTGCCATATATAGTAGCTCTGAAACTGTACCTTTAAATATTATGGAACCCATATCCATAATTGCTATATTTTCACATGTAGCCTCTACATCTCCTACAATATGGGTAGACAGTATTACAATTCGATCCTCAGCGATATCCGATAAAAGGTTTCTAAAACGTACCCTTTCTTCTGGATCTAATCCAGCCGTTGGCTCGTCTACTATCAATACCTTTGGATCATGTAAGATTGCCTGTGCTATTCCTAGTCTTCTACGCATACCACCAGACATTGCCTTTACCTTTGTCCTTTGATTGTTCTGTAGATTAACTTTTTCCAACAGCTCTGGAATGATTTCCTTCCTTTTAGACCTGTTAAGCCCAGACAATACCCCTATATAGTCCATGGCCTCATATGTGGTCATATTTCCATACATCGAAAAATCCTGTGGTAAATATCCGGTCATACTTCTTATTTTATCTCTTTGAGTAATCGGCATTCCATATACATAGATCTCTCCACTATTGGCAGGTAGTAATGTGGCTAATACCTTCATCAAGGTAGTTTTTCCTGCACCATTTCGCCCTAAAAGTCCAAACATGCCCTTTTCTATGGTTAGATTAATTTCTTTTAAGGCATGATATTTTCCATAGTATTTATTTACATCCTTCAGAATAATTTTTGTATCCATGATGATCTCCTCTCCAATCTTTGTTAAAGTCATTATATATGGCTAATCTCTATTTTTTATCTACAATATAAAAAATTCTACACACACAATAGCTCCACCATGGATACTATTGGAAAGATATATACCACCACCATGTTTTTCACATAACACCTTACAGATCGTAAGACCCAATCCAAAGTGTTCAGAGCTGCTATTTTCATCTGAATAATAAGGCTTTGATGCCATTTTTAGTTCTTCCATTGAAAAACCTTTACCATCATCTCTCACAAATATCAACAACATATCTTTACTCTCTTCTATTGATATTTCAATCTTAGATTTTGAGTATCTTAGGGCATTGGACAAGAGATTGTCAACAACTTGTAATATTAACTTCCCATCAAAATAGAATTCAGTTTCAGTAATATTTGATTTTATGTCAATTGGTATTCCATGGATGCTAGACAATCCTTTTGAGATTTCATTTATATCTTCAATTAGAGAACTTATGTTGCTCTTGGTCTTATTCGCTAATATCCCTTCAAATGAGTTTAAATCCTTCATGGTCTCTGAAAAGTCTATCAATCGATTGACCTGATTATTTGTTAAACTCAATATTTCAATTAACTTTTCATTACTGATTTTCCCTTCAGAATAATATCTGATTAGAAGCTCATTATAGCCTTTAATTACTGTGAGCGGTGTACGTAAATCATGGGCAAAGGCTGAATTTATCCGTCTTTGTTCTTCCATTAGGTTCCATATGTTTTTTTGATTTTCAATCAGTCTTATTCTCATTTTATCAAAGGCTTTACATACTTCCCCCATTTCATCTCCACTTTCATAACTACATGAAAAACTTAAATCGTCACGACTGATGTACTTGGTCTGCTGGGAAATCAAATATAATGGTTCCTGTAGTTTATTCTTATAATAAAAATGGGATAAGATCAATATGGCAGCTATGGAGTAAACCAATACTGAACTGGATTGTATAAAACTGATGACATTGATTAAGATCTTGTCCTTTGAGTTTAAATTAAAACTATAAAATAATAATTGATTCCCCATATTGACATGGTCTTCTTCATACTTACTATATATTAGCCCTTTCCAACTTTTACATATGATAACTGTGGAAATAAAACAGACGATCACAGCAACTACGGCTATTAGAATATAAACACCTAAAGTCTCTTTTAAAGAAAGAGACTTTATCTTCTTTTTAAAATATTCTATTCTCATATCTATCCAATCCATTTATATCCTACTCCCCATACGGTTTCAATGACTACACCATCGTAATAGGCTCCTAGTTTGGAACGTACTCTTCTAATATGTTCCGTTATTATGTTGCTATCTCCATCTTTATCAATTCCCCAAAGTCTTTCATAAATTTGCTCCTTGCTAAATACTCGTCCTTTATTTAAACTAAGAAATTCTATAATATCAAATTCCGTCTTAGTTAAATTTACTTCATCATTAGCTACAAACACTCTTCTTTCGGAATACTGAATTACAATACCACCACAGAACTTAATCTCTTCTTTAACCGTCCTTCTCTCTTCTCTTCTAAGATGAGCTAAGACCCTTGCTCCCAATTCATCTAAACTAAATGGTTTAATGATATAGTCATCTCCACCGATCATAAGTCCATTGATTCTATCCTGTTCTTCGATTCTGGCTGTTAGAAAAACAATTGGACAATTAACAAAGTTCCTTATCCTCTTACATAATTCCATCCCATCCATCCCTGGCATATTGATATCTAGTAGAATTAAATCTGGTTTGAGTTCCAACTTGTCTAAAGCTTCCTTTCCGCTATATGCAGCGTAAACCATATAATCCTGTATTTCAAAATAATCCTGTAGAAGCTTTACGATGTCCTTCTCATCATCAACCAATAGGATCTTATATTTCATGGCAATCCCTTCTTTCAATTTCATCATATATCAGTAAAAAAGCACCTAATATATTTTAACATGAAATTATCTATTAAATATCTATAGGGACATTATATCCTAATAAAAAATAAATTAAAAATAATTCCTACAATGGATATTCAATATCCCTGTAGGAATTATTTTTGAGTAATAGTCCCTTTGTTATAAAAATTGTACATTAGGTAATTATTCAAGCCTGACCCCCTGTGCTCTGTTGCGTTCATAAATCAAATTTAAGCAATATCCATGAGCTTTTCCCTTCTCCATCTTATACCCATCAATATCAATGATACTATCACTAAACCTAAATAGGAGATGCCCCTGGAATATTTGGGCAGATTCACCAATGCAATATATTTTATTAGATATGGGATGAATACTACCAAAGTAAAAAACACCAGTGGTATTTGGATTGCAATGGTGGCGATATAATTGGGTGCCAAACTGGATATAAGGCTTACCATGAGAGCAATAACAAACCCCATCACATAAATTCCAACAAGGGTTAAAACAATATATTGGATAAAGGTTAAATTATACCAGAATATACGTTTATGAAAGATGGATATGATCTTAGAATTTAAAAACATCCCGGTATTATTTTTTGTATATATTAGAAAATATACACCTAGTTCCAATGTAATTATGATAAAGGTTGCTATTATAGCGCCCAATGCCTTTTTTTTAAATAGATTTCTTCCAATTTTAGAAGTATATTGGAGGTCATTCATATTATTTTTCCCGTCCCTTAAATAGATTGGAGACAACATAAACATAATACTTAAGAAAATAGCTAGGCATACTTCCCCTATATAATCTGTATAATTATTAAAAACCAAATTTGGAAATATTGAGCTTAACCTATCTTCATGAACAACCTCATCAATCCTCTGTCTCTGTTGTTCATTACTCTTTTCGTAAAGCCTTTCTATAAAGAGATCTGTTGTTTCATAATCATCGATTAAACTTTCCCTAGCTTGTAATTCCCAAAATAAGTCCACCCTTTCTTCAAACATGATATAACTACCGAGTCTATCTGACCCTATGGAACGAAAGGCTTCATAGGTACTGATGCCTTCTTCCCTAGCCAGTTCATCTTCCTGTAGATATTGATTTGCTCTTTCCACCTCATTTTCATAGACTTCCTTAAAATGTGCAAATTCTTCCTCATCCATGTCCCTTCCATAGTTCTCCAGCATCTCTAGATGTATATTGTAATGATCTAGTTCTGGCCTACCATTTGGAAAATGGTTGATATGGAAACTGGTGAATAGAAAATATAGGATGAAGTTTATAAGTAGCATGATTGCAATCATTTTAAGTTCAAAAATCTTTTTTATCTCGTTTAATACAATCTTCATAACGAACCTCCTAGTGAATATCTTCTTTAATAAATCTTTTAGCAGATAGTTTCCCCCCAATAAACAGTAATAGACCCCATACGCCTACTATGGTTATTTCATAATATTTAAAGATGGTAAATATTCCTCTCCCTGTGAACCAAATCTGTGGATTCAGGACTAAATGAAATGGGGTAAATCCTGATAAAAATATTAAATTATTACTCCTTGGCATTATATCCGGTATAAGCAGAATCAATCCAAAGAGGATGCCAAAGGCAAAAAATGAAATATAGCTATTTTTTGTAAATATGGACAATATAAAGGTAATCATGGTAAATAAAATACCACAAATATACGTCAAAACAATGGAACAGATTAAATACTGAATAAAGGACATATCCCACCAAGAAATCAGAGGAAAGACATCTTCCCAGTTAAAATAATTGCTTATGGGGACGGTCCAAAGTCCCTTATAACTAAATAGGCAAAAATAGGCTATTAAAGTAATCCCTAGAATTAGTGTTGTGGCAATGACACCACTTCCCATTGCTACCAACAGCTTATCCCAAATTATATTTCTCCCTCTCCTAGTACTATAGACCATCAGAGGGGTTTTGTTTTCAAATTCATAATTCATGATATAGGCAGTGATTAGAACCACTAGGATCATTATTTCAAAGCTCACCACTCGAAATATATCTTTAAACAATAGGGAGTGCATTCCATAGATCTGTCCTATAAAGAACATATTTTTATGCTCCCCATTATCCAATAGCTGGTTTAATCGATCTCCTAATTTTTCATAATTACTTCTAGCTGTTTCTGCAGCACTCCCCTGAAGACCATAGAGGGATATCTCTGTCTCTGCAAATTCCAGCAGATCAAAGGAGGCATATTCATGATCCATATCCTTGATGAAATCAAGATAGATTTCCATAATCATGATCTGATTCATATGGTCTAACTCTTTATGGGTATAGACATTATATAAATCATAGTCGTTTCTAACTTCCTCAAAAAAAGTTCCCACATCCCCATAGGTTTTAGAGGTCTTATCATTGGTTATTTCATTCATCTTTTTTAGTTCATCCCTATAGAGGTCTTGAAAATTCTCCAGCATTTCATCATTGATTTCATATCCCAGCTCATCAACCATTTTGTTTAATACTGTTAACTCATTCCTTATATAATGATGGTCAAATACTAAAAATAGGTTAAAGGCTATAAATAATAGTATCATCCCTATAATTACTGTGGAAGTCACAACTTTTTTAAATTCATGTACTTTTATACTCATTGATTATCTCCTTCTAGTATTTCATCATTATATATATTCAAAAATACATCTTCAAGGCTTGGAGATACTGGTTTCCATGTAGAAGCAGGAATATCATCTTTAGATATAAACCTGATCTTCATTTTTCCCTGTTCCTGTTTTTCAGACAAAGATTGATACTGTTGTTTAAAGCTTGAAACCTCATCAAATGCCACTTCTGTTTCATATACCATTCCCTCTATTAAATTACAGATATTTCTCATAGAATCCTTATAAAGAATCTCCTTATCTTTAATCATTATAATTTCATTGGCTATGGATTCTACATCCGATACGATATGGGTTGAAAGGATCACAATTTTCTCCCTAGATAAATCTGTTAGAAGATTTCTAAATCGTACCCTTTCCTTTGGATCTAGACCTGCTGTTGGCTCATCCAATATGAGGATTTTAGGATTATTTAACATGGCTTGAGCGATTCCCACTCGTTGAATCATACCACCGGAGAATTTTTTCATTTTTTTATTCATTACATTTTCTAGACCAACAAGCTTTAATAGTTCTATTGCCCTTTCCTTAGCTACTTTACCCTCCAATCCCTTTAGAGCTGCTATATATAGAAGATACTGCATAGGGCTATAGTTTTTATAGTATCCAAATTCCTGGGGCAGATACCCTAATAATTCTCGATAATCCTCTCCCCTTTTGAAAATATCTTGACCTTCATAAAGCACTTCTCCTCCGCTTGGATAAAGAAGTGTGGTTATTATTTTCATCAATGTGGTCTTCCCTGCACCATTGGGCGCTAATAAACCATATACGCCATTTGTAAATTCAAGATTGATATCCTTAAGAGCAGTAAAACTCCCAAAGTTTTTACTAAGATTGTGTATTGTTAACATTTAAATTCCTCCTAAATCTGTTGAAAACATAAGCTTCTTTAGATTTTTTATATAGACATAGATGCAGCCTGTTATTACTAATAAATATACGTATATTGGAACATGGATCAATAGAGTATTATAAAACTCCTTACTATAAATAGTTAAAAATAAATTGGATAATATCCATCCTCCTATGATTAGATGTTTTTTAATAGCTGTATTTCTTTTCATCATTCCGTATAAAAATATTATAGAGAATATAAATAAAGATGTTGTAGAGATCATTAGAGCCATTAAAAAATCCATCTGTCGATTAATTATTGCTACTAAATAAATCATCATCGTATTAACTAAAATACTGATGATACTAAATATCAGCATTCTAAAGGCAGCCAATTGATATATATTGAACTTAAAAGTCATTTCAAGCTCATAAGTACCATTAAACTTTGTATTGACAAAGGATACCAAAGCCATGGTTAAATATATCATAGGCGAAGTAATGAATATAAAGGAATATATACTTTCATCCGCTACCCCAGACTCCCTTACAGCTCCTATAGTGATAAATAGTAAAATAGATATGGCAATAAAAAATGTGAAGGCAATTTCTGTGGCATCGTGAAATATATGTCTTAGACCAATTTGTCGGTACATCTTTTTTAAATAACTATAAAAGGATTCTTTTGGTTTTATTCCTTGGGATATAATCATTTGAATTTGAGATTCTATCATAGCATCATCTGGATATTCGATTTCAAGTCTATCTTTACTCATATTACCACTCCTTCAAATCTTTCTTTATTCTTCTTATGGTAGAATAGTACTTTGTTTTTACTGTGGATTCAGGATATTTAAGTATCTCTGATATTTCTTTAAAAGTATATTCTCCAAAAAGTTTAAGTCTTAAAATCTGTTGATTAGAAACATCCAATTGGTTTACTACTTCCATGATTTTCTCAACATCTTCCTTGTATTCTATAGATATGGTAAAGTCTTCTTCATCTTTAATATCATAATCTTCAATAGAATTCACCAGAGAATTGTATTTATAATGCTTTGAGCGATAAAAATCTACAATTCTATATGTTGATATTCGATATAACCATGTTCTAAAGGAAGCCTTATTTTTATCATAACTACCTATGGATTGGAGTACCTTTATAAATATTTCTTGAGTCAAGTCCATAGATAATTCTTTATTTAAAGTTTGCTTATATACATAAGCATAGATCTCCTTATAATATTTTGTTATCAACTTATTTGCTGCAGTCTTATTTGATTCTGATCGAATCTGATTTATCCATTGTAGCTCTTGTTCCACATCCCACGCCTCACTTCCATAGGAACAATTAAGAATCCCACTTAATTGTCTTATACTTATATTCGTAATAGATTCATAAATAGTTTTAACCAAATTCTTCCTCTTTATAAATGCACTTATATTGTAGTGCATTTGCTAATATTGTTAAAGTCTCCATTCTTCATAAAAGTTGTAACCATATTGTGGCTTGATAATGATAATGTTTAGCCTTTACAATAAATATAAAAGAAATTGAAAGGAGAGTAAACATGAAAAAATTATTATCATTATTATTAGCTTTAGTTATAATACTTGGAAGTATTCCTACCTTTGGGGAGGACAATTTTCTGGTTCAGCATGGCAGCATTGAAGTAGACGAAGAAAAATTAAATATCAAAGTAGTTTATCCTTTCTTTGAAGGATTTAATGGTTCCGAAAAATTGAATATGGAAATCCAAAACTTAATTTCAAACTCGATTGGGGAGGCAAGGTCATCTTCTAATTACATTAAACTTATGGAAAATGAAGCCATAGAAGGCGGCGAAGGACCATTTGGTCCTAGTTCTGTAGTGACCCTTGATATAAATTACGATTACATGAAAAATGGTGATATTTCATCTGTTCAATTAAATTCATATTTGTATTCAGGCGGTGCTCATGGAATCTACTGGATAAATTCTTTTACCCTGAATACAAAAACCGGAGAGTTCTATGAAATAAAAGATCTATTTAAAGATGAGAGTCAAGGAATCGATTTGGTCACAAAGTTGGTTCTTGATTATATTGATAAATATCCTGATGAATATTTCGATAATGCTAGGGATATTGTACAAAGTAAAAATGGAGATTATGAATTCTATATTGACGGAGATAAAATTGTAATCTTCTTTGGTCTTTATGATATTGATGCATATGCAGGTGGTATTAAAAGGATGCCCTTGGAGCTTAAGTGGGTTGAATCTTTACTAAAGGATGAAGTATCTAACTCTATTAAGGATGGCGAAGAAAGAGGAGTTTTAAGCCTTAATGGTATGAATATTAATTCACAGGCAGAATTGTATAATGGTGAAATCATTCTCCTTCCCCTAAGAGCCATTGCAGAGGTCCTAGGCTATGAAGTA
Source organism: Tissierella sp. (assembly GCA_012735585.1). GTDB lineage: Bacteria > Bacillota > Clostridia > Tissierellales > Tissierellaceae > JAAYTL01. The sequence goes on along the minus strand of JAAYGX010000042.1, from coordinate 19,257 downwards.
GGTTGGAGTCAAGAGGATGGGGCAATAGTTGCTGGTGGAACTATTAAAAATGGAGTTAATTCCTACTTTACTACAGGAAAAGAACCTATATCTCTTATACCACCTGTTGTTGAAAGTGGAATCACTTATGTGCCAATCCAATATTTCACAGAGGTTCTTGAAGAGAATATATCCCTTGGAAGTCTTGATGATGACAAAATTATCATAAGGGCATATAGCAAATTAAATTTTGAAAATAATTTCTATAATTTAATTAAAGAGTTAGAAATGCATACTACGAAAGAAGATGCTGTTAATGCCTATGCTGAAGCTGTAAAAATGAGAAATGGAGCAGTACAATATGGATTACTATCGGATAATCTTAGGGAAGAGAAATACTATGAGCTCAAAGATCTAGCCTTTGTTACAGGTACTTCAAGTCCATGGGTTGATAGCTATAAGATTGCTAAAATTAAAGATTATTTATATCAGATAGAATTTACTCTTAAGACCAGTGTACCAAATGATGAACTTATATCAGTTATAAATATGGAGCTTGAGGAATATGGGCAATACTGGAGAATTAATAGTATAGAAGAAGTTAATAGATAGATACTAAAATATATTAAATTAGGAAAGCTGCTTAATCACTTATGATGATAAGCAGCTTTGGTTTCCTTATGATTTTTCATAGGGAACCATCCCTGTATCATTCCTTTTTTAATGACCATAAACTTGCATTTTGTTCACTTAATCCGTATGGCGTAACCTTGATACGATGCTCTCCTTCTTAAATATTTCCACTAAGATGGCTGAAATCACCATGGGCACTATAATAATAATTAAAATATAGATCATTAAATATCCTATTGGGAAGCGATAATGCATATACTCTGCCCCAAAATGCTGCAATACTCTTACCAATCCATATCCTAATGTTGTACCTAATATTAAAGTTATGATCAGATTTCCCAAAGATAAGCCTAATCCCTCAAACTGTATCATCTTTACCAATTGTTTATTGCTCAATCCAATGGATTGCAGCATTGCAAATTCCTTTTTCCTAGATATGATATTGGTTATTATGGTGTTGACTAAATTAATTAGACTAAATAAAATGATAAATCCACTTAGTCCCAATATTACTTTATACATTAAATCAAAGGACTGTTGATCTTCTATTAAATTTTCCCTTAGGGTACTCATTCCCAATAATGGGTTCTCATCTATTAGATGAAGGAGTTGCTCCTCTGCTCGATCCCCTTCCTGTTCAAAATCATTCCATTGATAGCCCATTCCATATACCGTCTTGATATACTTTTTATCTTTGGTTTCTATCTTACTGCGGATTCGGCTCACCATCATGGTTAGGGCATTTTCATCCACATACCTTTTATTTTCATCCCATAATTTTTCCAATAATAGATTTCTTGTCAGTACCATTTTATAATTCCTAATAAATAAGTATAATAGATTGAATTCCCCAGTGGTCAATTCAATATCTTCACCCTGTAATATGGCTGTTCGTCTGGTGAAATTTAAAACCAAATTGCCATCATTATAGATATCTTCTATATTCTTTTTATCCCTATTATTATTTAATATGATTCCTATTTTTTTAAGAAAGACACTAACATGGAATGGATTCGTAATATAATCCCTTGCTCCTAATTCATATCCCATCAGCATATCCCTTTCCATATCATTTGCCGTTAAAAATACTATCGGTACTGATATTTTATCTCTATATAATCTATATAGATCAAAGCCATTGCGATCAGGTAGATTTACATCTAAGATAATCAAATCAAAGGCATCCCTTGAAAGATATCCTTCTGCAGATGCTATATTATGGGAAGGAATCACAATATATCCTTCTGAATTTAAATGAAAAGCTAAAGTTTCATTTAACAAAGGGTCATCCTCTACTAATAGTATTCTTTTCACTTTCTTCTCCACCTTTAAAATAGGTTATATTAATGCGTGTTAAATAAGGTAATATGTGAACTTCTCATATCATACATCTATAATATAGATATAGATAAACGAAAGGAGAATTATTTATGAAAAAAAGGGTTAAAACTGTAAATAAACTGGCTTATTTAGGTCTATTGGGATTCTTAAGTGTACCATTAGCATTATACACAAAAAATCCTAAATGGTTTGGTTTATTTGGATTCTTTGGTTTTTTTGGCTACTTCAATGTATAACAAGAACAATTTTAATTATCAAATTTTACGTATATCGCTAATTGGCACTGAGATTTCTTCTTTATCCCCCGCTCTTATAATTTGGTCTAACATATCCAAATCATTTGAGTTTATTTTAAAAATTCCTACAAAAGGTTGGTCTATGTAAAGATCGCCATTTTCTTCATACATTGACCTCCAACTATAATTTTCTGAGGATTTTAGTTTATAAAGAACAGCAGTGAATTTTGTTTTGTCTGGAAACTCCGAAACACTTTGTTCACCTGTTCTTTTGGCATGGCTAAATATATCTAGGAAGTTATTTATATCTATCTGTTGATTAATTGTAATTTTTTGAACACCCTCTTCGTCAATAATATCAATTAATATGATACTACTTAAGTCTTCAGGGTTAGGTCCTTTTAAAGGCCTATCATTTTTACTTATCATTAAAATCAATACTATTGCAATAATACCTAAGGTAATAATCCCTTTTGTTACTCTTTTCATAGCATCTCCCCCTTAAGTGTATTTCTTGGCAGAATTGTTTTGCTATTGCGCAAAAAATATAAATGATACGACATATACCTCCTAAGATAATGCTCATAATATCCAATAATCAAATATTAAATGGTATACACTATTTGAAATAAATTGTGTGATTTGAATATAATAAAGTTAATAAACTCTTCCACATTACAAGACGATAAATCCTTCTTTTGTAAAATAGTAATTCTTTCATTTCAAATTAAGATAAACAATCCTCTGTGATGAAAATTTTTTCTATTTCACTATATCCAATTTCAGCATTTTCTATTAATTGGACCTTATAATTACTAAAGGTAACTGTAACTTTATCCGTAGGAATTTTTTCATATTCGTTAAATAGCTGTATTGCAGCTTTATCTTTTCTAATGCCTTACTTACTTGCAGCTTAAATGATACATCATTATACTTGGTTAATACGAAAACAAACTCCATACATTTCCTCCAATTATATATTTCCTGTTTCACATTTAATTACAACTGCATATTAAAGCCCTATCTTTTATTCATTGCTCCATTTCATCAAATATCTAGCAATAAAATGATAAGCAATCACTATAAAAAATGGTATTACCACAATATAAGAAACTATATTAAAAAGTGTAAAATTCATTGCATTTGAAATCTCTCCATATTCTAAGATATATCTGCAAATCATTCCTAATCCAGTTAATATCAAACTTACTATATATACAAATTTTTCTTGATTTATTCCATAAAGCCCTGTAAATCCTAGTCCAATAACGCCATAAGACACAATCACTAGATATGCCTTCATAAAATCAAAAGGAAATACTTCATTTCCAAATGGAAATACAAAGCACCCTACAAATATTATATACAATAACATAAATGCTCTAGCTATTTTTTGATGATTTTTAAAATATAATTTAAACCTATCCATGATGTCCCTCCACTTTATACATTTATCCCTAATATTATATCAGCTCAATTTTTCTATGCGGGAAATTGTAGTGAACCATATATAAAAATGTAGTGAACTAAAGTTGTTGGATTTTATAAACCATGGAAAATCTATTATTCCAAATACATTAATAGCGCAGTATAAAATTTGCTGTTATTATATTCAAATTCAATGGTTCCATTATATTTTTCTAATACTCCCTTCACACTCTCCAGTCCTATACCGTGGTTTATCTTGTCCCTATTAGAAGTCACTATAGCCCCTTCTTTCACAACAATTTCACCATTGAAAGAGTTCTCCATTTTCAAAATCAATCGTCCTTTTGTGTATTTTAGCTTCAATTTTATGTATCTATTTTCTTCTAGTTTTCGTACTGCGTTTAGAGCATTATCCAATAAATTCCCCAAAATAATTGTCATATCAAAAGTCGGAAATTCTAGGTTTTTCGGAATGTTTAGGTCTAAAGTTACAATTATATTTTCAGCTTCTGCCTCTTGTAGCTTAAAGTTGATAATACTATCTATAACAACATTTCCTGTAGATGCATATTCTTCCTTTCGGTCAATAACTTGAACAACCTCAGATAAATGCTCTAGTAGTTCTTCCTTTTTACCTTCTTCTGCTAAAATATATAGAGAAGTCATATGATTTCTTAAATCATGTTTTATAGCTTTAGTGGCCTTTAAAGATGCTTTCATTAGTTCAAACTGCTTTTCATAATATGCATTCTGCTGCTTCATGAGTATCTGATCTAAATTGTCTGATAGCATTTTTGAAATTTCGTCGTATAAATAAAATGTTCCAAAGTTAATAATTAGAACTAATGCTGTCGTTATAAATATAGTTGTAACTGTAGGACTATCATCCATAAATATTGTAATCAATAGATATAATGTTCCTATGGGTATTGTAACTATGCAAAGCCAATAGATATTAGGGACAATATCTCCTTGTCGAATGTTCTTATAATTTTCAATAATAAGGACCACAATATATGAAATTACCCTCACTATAATAATTCCCAAAATAGATTCGTAGTAATTTTTTACCAAAATATCTAATCTAAAATACCCCGATGTCAAAACAATTATAAGCTCAATACACATCAATGTAAGGTAAATTAATACAGTTGTTAATATCCTTTTTTGAATACTACTTTTGTAATTTAAAGTTATGATAAAAAAAAGACCTAGATTTGCAACTAGATTTATTATGGGAATCTTCACAAACAAATGTAAAGCATTAATAACGATAAAATAAAGAGCATATGACATCAATTCTACTTTTCTGCCTGTATTTTCTTCTTCATAAAATACACTCATAAATCGATAGACAACATAAGTCATAAAGATATTTCCTAATATATAAACTATATCATAGGTATGAAGGTTCACTCATCATTCCTCCTGTTCTATACTTAATTGTATTTCTCTGATCTCTTTTCTTCTTGATTGGCTGATAGGCAACCCTATACCATTTGACATAATAACTTCATCATATTTAAATCTAGATATGTGCAGATAATTGACAACATAAGACCTATGAATCCTAATAAATTCATATTTTGCAACTTCATCAATAACTTCCTGTATCGTCCCATAAAAAGTATCTTCAACATTGTTAGCTATAATTCTTATTTCACGATTGATACTTTCAAAATATATAATATCTTTTATTGGTATCTTGTATGTTTCAGCTTTCTTTCTATATGTAAATATCCCTCCAAATTTATCTGCTCTTAACATAGCCAGCTTAAGAGTTTCTATTAGCATATGAGTATCAATAGGCTTTGGAATAAAATGTAGTGGCTGTATTGCAAATAATTGTCTATCATACTCATCTTTAGCAGAAATGTAGACGATTTCTGTTTTATGATCCTTTAAAGTATTTCTTATATTCTTTCCTACTTCCAGCCCATTCATTGAGTCCATTTCAATATCTAAATATATTAAATCAAAGCCATGGCCCGAATCTATATATCTATATAATTCTTCTCCTGAATAAAAAACACTAATATTGACTTCAATACATGCTCTTTTCGTATATTTCAGTAAGATATTTTCTATATTAGAGCCTATTATCTTATCATCATCACAAATCGCTATTCTAAACATTGTCTAACCTCCTTTTACAAAGGGTACTATACAGTAAATATATCATAAAAGTACATATTTTTGATAATTATTAATTTATTTATATATCCTCAAAAAATAAAAAAAGTATATCTAAGATTCTGATAGATATACTTTACACTGTGGAAACCAGGTGTAAAACACTTGTAAACTTTTACTAATTTGGTCTTTTTCTTTCTCTTATTATTTCTAGCTGTTTCTTAAATATGTAGCTCATGACCTCTTCTCTTTCTATCTCAGTTTTTTCATTCATTTTGATTCCATACAAATATTTAAATAAGCCTAGTCTTTGTTCTTCATCTCTAACCACATGTCCTTCTAATTCCAGCTCATAGTCTAGATCCTCTAACACTAGACTTATTTTGTCACCAAATTCGTGTTTTCCGTTAGTATAAAGGCCCATACCTGTTACACTTATATCTTTTAAGCGTCCCTCCATTTTCTTTTCATTGAATTCATATTCAATATCCTTACCATATGATACTCTATAAGCTTCCCTATTATTTACATCTTCCGATTTTGAATTACAAGATAATACAATTATAGAAAGTTGATTGCTTCTTTCAAAACCTTCTAATTTACATATCCATCTCTTGCATTTCCCTTCTGTTCTATAATAAACAAAGATCTCAGTTATATCTGGTAATCTCCTCAAATTATCTGGTATTACCGCTTTTAGCACTTCATTATCTATACTGTCTACTTTTGTATTGATTTTTATTTCATTTCCATTTTCAATATCTTCTCGTAAAATCTCTATTTCTATAAAGTCATCAAAAGTTAATTCACTTATATACATAGTTATCATCCTTTGCAGTCTTATTAAGTTTACCGAATTTATTTACTTATTTAGTATTATACAATATCCAAGATTAAAATGGTAAAATTTTCAGTTAAATATATTTAAGTTTAACTCTTTAGATAAAGATTTTATTATTCCTAATCCTGCTATGGAATTACCATGAATATCTAAAGATGGACTATAAATCCCTATCCCTCTATTCCCTGGAACTACTCCCATAAGACCTCCACTCACCCCAGACTTCGTAGGTATACCTACCTCAATCGCATATCTACCGCTATAATCGTACATACCACTAGTCAAAAGTATACCCTTTAATAAGATTGTAAGTTCTTTTTTGCTAACATCTGATAATTCAAGTCCTTTGCATCCTTCTGAAATAAATTTGCCTATTTTAGCCAGATCTACCACATCAATCTCTATTGAACATTGTTTGAAATATGTATCTAAAATATCTTCAACATCTCCATCTAAAATTCCCTTATTGCTCATTAAATAAGCCATAGCACGGTTTCTACTTCCAGTAGTTTTTTCTGACAAATAAACCTCTTCACTATATCCTATACTATCATTATCAGTAACCAATCTAATGAAGTCAAGTATCCTTTGAAATCTATTGGAGCTATCTCCTTTAATTAATGATGTTACTACAATAGCCCCTGCATTTATCATTGGGTTTGCAGGTTTTGTAACATTTGGCGAATCTAATTTAACAAATGAGTTGAAAGGTTCATCTGTGCCTTCTACTCCAACTTTCTCAAACACTCTATCCAATCCATTATCCATTATAGCGAGAGTTAAGGTCAGTATCTTAGATATACTTTGAATGGTAAATTTTGTATTATATGCCCCACTTTTATATAGATTGTTTTTTTCATCTATATAACAAACCCCAATATCATCAGGGTTTGCAGTGCTTAAAGCTGGTATATAGTCTGCTACCTTTCCTAATTCTGTCAAGTATCTATTTTCTTCAATTATTCTATCTAAAAGCTGCTTCATCAAATCTATTCCTCCCTTGGTATGTTCTTTGTTTTCTTACATTTGATATACTCTTACTCTAACAAATTTTTTAAATAGTATCAATATTTAAAGTATAAACAATGCCCTAGAATTATTATTGAATTCTAGGGCATTTAAATTTTCTATAATTTTATATCCTTTAAGTTCTTCATAGTCCTTTGGCTTAAGTTATACTCTGCATCAGATAAGTTTGACTTGGCAATTCCTGCCACCTCTTCAGCTTTAAGTGGATTACCATTTTTGTCTACTACTTTTAGCCCACCTCTTACAGGTTTTGTTTTCAATTCTGTAGCATGTTTAAACTCGTCTACTTCACCCCATAGGTAAGGAGTTGGTAAGAATCCTGCTGCATAAATCTTATAGAACCCTTCAGGTGAATATGGATTTTCAATACTTGATTCAATAGCATTTATAATTACCTTTGCACTATTGAATAATTCATTCATTCTTTGATGGATATCAGCATTTTTACTCATATCATCTACATTGCCTTTTCTTCTTAAACTTCTATATTTCTTAATAGAATGTTGTGTAATCTGAATACTTTCATTTATTATTTCAGGAGTAGCCAAATGTGATGCCTCTGAATAACTTACAACGTGAATTATTGGTGGACTCATTTCATTGTGTGGATCTATATCATCCATTAAAGCAGATACTGCTGCTAGTTGAATTCTAGCCTCATACAGATCTGGTTTGAAATAGTCTAGTCCAGCTCTTGGTTGTAATAGTACTCTAAAGTTAGGATCTTGTAGTTCTCCAACTAATTTAAGCAAGGCTCTTGATTTAGCTAAGTCTTGAATTCCCCAAGTAAGTCTTGGTGTATTTAACATGTTTTGTAATATATATGTTTTGATACCTAGTTTCTTTGCTAGTTTAGCTGCTAAATAAGCAGAAACAATATATGTTACATCATCTGCACCACGGAATGCAAAGTGATGAGATACGTTGGCCTCAAAGGGCTTGTTTGTTGTTGAAATATATTTGATAGTATCTATATGTTGAGTTAGACTTGTATATAAATCATAGGGTCCCCTATTGTCAAGCTTGTTAAACCACCATAATGATAAAGCATGCCAAGAAATATTTAGGGTTTCTTCATGCATCTTTGCTAATGTTGGAATATCCTTTGTTCCAGCATAGGTTCTCAATAATAGAGGTCTTGCTGCTTCCCAAATCTGTCTATATTCTTCAGCAGAATTGACAGGAACTCCACCACCATTCGGTCTATCTCCCCAATCTTCACCGAAGTTTGATTGAGTTAATTGAGAACTACCTATGGATATTATATCCAGGAATTTTGTACTTCCTAAAGTTTTAACCCAGGATATAAACTCCTTTACATTTTCTTCCCTAGAAACTAAGGATGAATACGGACCCACGTGAGCTCTCATAAGAGGTGCAAAATCCTTATTCATATTTGCATCTATTCTTTTTACTACAGTATCATTTCTAGTCCCATAATCATTATAAGCTGAACGATCTATAGGCATAAACTTAGAATATTCCTGGGAGTCGATTATTTCCTTTCCAAATTGCAATAATGAATCGTCATACTTACTACCTTCTTTTATATCCATTGGAATCTTATCTTCAGGTACACCTAGTTGTACAAGTGTATCATGGGCTGACTCCCCACCCATATATGTTGAAACAAAACCATCAAATTCCTTTTCGATTGCTTCACATGAAACTGGAAGACCAGCAAAAGAAATTGATTTGATTGATCCATCTTGGTATGATAATAGATTATTTGATTTCAGTTCTTCAAGTAGATAGCCTACCATATTGACAGCATCATCTTTATCCAATCTATAGCTAATTCCCACACTAGTAATATTATTACTTATTATCCATTCTACTACTTTCTTTCTACTTGCTTCAGACTTGTACTCGCTAATTGCTTTTGAGATCGTTTCATCTGCGACTAAAACATCATATCCGCAATCTCTTAATAATTCTGCAGCTGTATTTACTCCCATTGTATGTGCATCTAATGCTGGCTTTATAAATCCATAAATATCTTTATTTACAGCCATACGCCGCCACCTCCTAAGTTATTTCAATTATTCCTCAATCTACCTAAATATAATTATACCCTATAGAAAAGTATAGTAACCAGTGTCTTGGTTATTTCTATATAGATATCCTTATGCTATATAGATCCATTACATCTTCTAGTCCAGACCTTATCTCATCACGACTAAAATCAGCATTTTCTAATTCGTCCTCATCTAATCGATTCAATCTATCATAGAAATCCAAAGCTACTTTCATATAAATTAAATCATCTACAGATATATTTTCAAATAATAAATCCTCTGCCTCATTGATTTTTCCCTCATTAATTAAGCCAAGAAGATTTTCGTATAAAAGCTGGATTTCAGTTGAATTACTTTCATCTTGAATATTGAATTTCACATTGTCCTTTTTAAATAAAATTCTTCCAAGCAATTGAATCATAGTATTTATTTGTCGCATAAGCCAATCATGATGATACATACCATCACCTCTGTATATATACTTTCCACAATTTGTTGGACTATTCTCATATTAAGTCATATTTGATAGTCCTATGTACTATAAATGGCAAATTAAGTATTTAGGTTGTCTTATATATAATAACATACTTATGAATTACTATAAATAGGAATATACTAAAAAGACTGTTGCAAAGATTTATCATATCTAATCTTGCAACAGCCTTTACTTTATAATATTTATTGTGCCCTTAGGCCTCCATCTATTACATATTGTGCTCCAGTAATAAATTTGCTATCATCTGATCCTAGGAAAAGAACTAATTTTCCTATCTCATCTGGTTCACCATATCTTCCCAGTGGAATTGCTGCTTCTTGTGCTTTTTTAACCCCAGCAGCATCTTCTGGATTAAATCCTTCCTCTAGTGATCTCATCATTCTAGTCTCTACTGGAGATGGGTGTATAGAATTTACCCTAATATTGTCCTTTGCTACTTCCAACGCAGCTGTTTTTGTGATACCTATTACTGCATGTTTAGAAGCAACATAAGGAGATACTCCAGGGCTACCCATTAGGCCTGCCACTGATGATGTATTTATAATGCTACCTGATTTTTGTTTTGCCATAACTGGAATTACATATTTAAGTCCAAGAAATACGCCTATGACATTTATGTCTAAAACCTTTTTAAAATCTTCTACACTTTGCTCAGTAAGTGGTTTAACCTTGCCTTCAATACCTGCATTATTAAAAAAAACATCAATTCTACCATACTCTTCCATTGTCTTGTCTACATAATTTTTAACATCCTCTTCATTGGCTACATCTGCCTTTATAGTCAGAACATTACCTAATGCCTCTTTTGCTTTTGCTAGTTTTTCATCGCTTGTTCCAACAATAGCAACTTCAGCACCTTCTTCTAAGAAAAGTTTAGCAGTTGCTTGTCCGATTCCACCAGAACCTCCTGTTATAAGAACAACCTTATCATGAAATCTTTTTGCCATCTAATCACTCCTTTAAATCCTAATACCTAGTATTCTATCTTCTGTTGATTGATGCGTTAATAATTACTTACCCAAGTGGACTTTTATTAAAACTTTTTGGCACCTTCACTATTATTCTACATATCCTTTTATCCTACTAATTATTTTTATCATGAAGTTTATAAAATGAAGAATCAGTGGTGTTAATATAATGTAAATACCATCTAAATCATTTTTAGCTACTGTAATACCAACAGCAATAAATATTAAAGCGATTAAAATTGAGAGGTATAATTGAATTTTTAAATATTTAGCTTCTTTTCCTTTAACAATTTTTGTATCCCTAAAATATACTGTAGGCCTATTTCTAAATTTAATAGAATATATCAGATAAAATATACCGAAAGCAATAGCAAATATCTCTAACCAATTCAAGTTTCTACCTCCTTTCTTATATAACCTATCTATAGTATATTGGAAGCTTTGGTGTTTTTATTATGTCTCTATCCCCAAGACCTACATCAGCATAAATTACAAAATATGGTTCAAATAAAAACCCTTTTGAAGAGTTATGTTTTTCTATTCTCTCACTAGTATTATCATTTATATATACCCATCCATCCGTATGGTCAGTATCAGAAAATAATAATATTGGCCCTTCACCCGATTCCAATCTCAATATATAGAAATCTACCTTAAGGGCATCTTCATACCCTAATAGTTCTATCTCAAAGTAATCATTATTTATAAGATACCAATCATCTTTAATTTCATGTTCTGAATTAATCCTATAAACCTTTCCTAAATTGTCAAAGCTTTCATTATAATCTCCCAATCTTGCATAGGCTGAAAACCTAATCATATCGCGGCTTTCTCGAAGTTCTTTAAGTTCAACATCTTTGCCTAAATTAATTTTTTTTAGCTGATTTATTTCCTCATCTTTTTTGGATATCTTTGTTTTCAATTCTATAATCTCTTCAGCTAATAGTTCTATATCAACATTTAAATAAAATCTTTCCCTTACTTCATCTAAGGATAAGTACATTTCATTAAACTCGTCAATAGTTTCTTTATCTAAAATTATGTTATCTAATGTGGGATAATAAACATATACATGTTCGTCTTTCTCAGCCAAAATATTGCCAGTATAAGGGGTATCCTTAAATGCTTGCTCATAGTCTTCCCTAGACATAACAGAAATTGTAAAAAATTCTTGTTGGTATTCACCGCCATCACGGTCTAGTGCATCACTCTCAAATAGATATAGAAAAGTTACTATTCTGCCTTGCTCTTCCTCAGTAATTTTAATTTTATCCTTTTTCTCTTTCCAAGTTTCTGGAATTTCAAAAGTATATCCGTATACTTCATTTATATAAGTATCAGTTATTTGCTCTTTATCACATGCAATTACAAAAATTAGTAGTATAGCATGTAGTAATAATAAGGATACTTTGTTCTTTTTCATTACAATTCCCCCCTTATAAGCAATTCCTAGCTCTATAAGCAAAATACTTTACGAATCTTAAAAGTAAAGGTAGGCAGAAATCACTAGAACACATCCAGTATCCACGTCCCTTAAAGCTTATTTACTTCTTCTTAATAAATAGTTGAGTAATATTAATCAGGATTGCTGAAAGTAAATCCTTAGGTAAAACAAAAATATCTGAATCAATTCTCAGTAGGTTTTCTGAAATAAAAGCCCCTACTAAGATACCAACTATAATCCCCCCCTGAAGTTTAAGTCTAAATTTGAGATCAGAGAAATTATTAGTTTTTTTCCATTTTATACATAATGGAATATCAAATATAATTCCTACTAAGACATATGTTAATACTAATTTAAAGTATTCCATAGAAATACCCCCCTATATCGCCCCACATGATTGACATTTTACTTTTACTATATGAATAAATTCCATTTTCCTTGGGAAGTTTTTCTCTCTTACTATATCAAGATGGATACTAACTTCTTATAAAAAGTATTTCTTTTTTTCTTTTTTTATCTCCTTATTCATATATCTACCAACTATAATATGATAAAGTATACCTATGGTTGAAACAAGCATTGGAATCCACTTTTGAGATGGTATAATCTTAAGCAGCATTAATGCAAAAACCATTAATATTAGTCCCCCTCTAGGAGCAATAAAACTCCATTTTCCAAATAGCTCCGTAACCACCCGTTTGTATGTGTCTGCATTTAGTTTGTCACTGGCAAAACCATCTTCATTAAGTGAGGCCCATAGACCCCTAATTAAAATATAAATCCACAATGGAATATAAGCAAAAGCTAACGAGTCTCCTGCTATTATATCTTTAATACTGCTTATCATCCCTATCATAAAAAATATTAATATACTAATCAGTATTTTCCAGCTATATACTTTCATGCCAGCCACTTCCTTTAAATTAGTTGTACATTTATCTCTCTAAATTTGACACCCTCAACTAAACAAGAATATACTTACACAGAAAAATATAATTCTATTAGAATAATTATCATTAATGATTTTAAAGTTAATCTATTACATTAACCTTAATAATCTCTATTTTCCTAGCTTTCATACTTAAAGTTAACCTTTAACTTTAGTATTAGTAATATAGATCAAAGCAATGTGTTGCTATTAGTCATAGACTATTGGTAGCTTGCTTTCACTAATATCATTTTTCTGATAGTCTAAATCATTCCATAAATTTACTATAGAATCCCCAGATACCTTGTAATTTATAGTATCAAGATTCATTAAAATGCCCTCCCAATGGGCTATAGTAAATTCTTCTCCATTTTTCAAATTAAATCGAAAACTTATAACATCACCACCGACTAGATTAATATCGGTGGCATCTCCCTCGATTATAATTTCTGAAAAAGCCTCAATTATTCTCTTTATATCTTTATCCTCTGTAACAATCATGCCTGACGCTTCCGTAGGTATATTAAATTTATATACTTCTACATCTTCTACATCTTCTGCTTTGAAATTAAGTATGTTTATTTCTTTAGCGCTATTACATCCTGTTAATACTAATAATAAACTCAGACAAAATATAAATATTTTCAGTTCTTTCACTCCATTAAACCTCCTGTTTATTATTAATAAAAAAAATTTGGCTGCAGTTAAATCAAATTTATACCTGATAAATATACTAAAAATACCATTATCTCAAAACCGAATATTCCATAACAATCCCTAGTTCTGTAAGCTAAAATACTCTACAAATCCATGTACTAAATCTACTACTACAACATACTTACCAGTCTTATCTCCATATGTTTCATGCTTATCTTCTTCATATAAACTTGAATACAAATCTGGTATCTTTATTAGTTCTATATCTTCATCAACATATTTATGAACAAATCCATTTGCTAATTTTACAGCTTCATTTTGAGTTAATTGACTTTCTTCTAATTCATGATAGTAGCTCTTTAGATGATATCTAATTAAATTAGCTTCCTTATCAAAATCTGATTCAATTTTAATTGAGATCTCTTCCTTTTCCATATTTCTAATAAATAGAAAGCTGTTATTAGGTAATGGTCTATTATAGGTAAAGATTTCTTCTCTATTAAAGATATTAGCTGGTACATAATTATCTAAGATATCATGTAGTACTTCAATTTCTCTTTTATAGTCTCCCTTATCAACTTCTACGATTTCATAATCCTTATCAATCTTTCTAAAAGACCCCAATACCTTTAACCCTTCATCATATATCTTTGTATATGAATCTACAGTTTCAGGATAAAATTGAAAGTCACTTCCAAATAATGCTTCTATATATTTTCCATCACTATAGTAAAGTACATAATCATCCGAGTAAGTTAGTCCAGCAGTTAATGAATAATCACTACATCTCATTTCAAATACTGGTCCATAGCTTTCGTATCCATCTTCCATAAACCTCTCTGCTGACCTCTTATCATAAACATATAGAATCCCATCTTTTGTCTCAATAATAGCTTCCTCCTTCCATGAATTAGGAAAGCTTAGGGTATATCCATATTCTTCATTGAAATAAATAAATGTATCTTCAATACTTGCTTCTTGATTGAACTTTCCAATTAATACATTATAATTACTTTCGTCCCAGGTGACATCCTTTCCAATACTTTCTGCTACAAATCTAAGTGGTACAAAGATATCATCATCAACTATAACCACATCTGTGTTTAGATTTAATGAAATATTAGTTTTATCTTTCATAATCCTAATCTGATCGTCGATATATTTTACATCAAAATCTAGCTCCTCTCCTAGAGTCGCAACAGGTACGAAGGTTCTATCATACTCTAAAATAGCTTTAATATCTATCCCAGATCCATCTACTATAACATTGACCTTGTGTCTTTGTGCATTTACTGGAATACTTAATAAAATCACTAACATCAATGCAAAACTTATGCACTTTCCTATTTTATTCACGCTCATCATCTCCTCAAAATAATTATATCATGATATTAAGGATTGTAATCCATTTCTGAATATTGTAATAATATTGTAAAGAATGCCTATAGATGTAGAGGTTATTTTAAAAATAAACAACTAAGAGACAATAGAATCAAAGAGATTCTAAGAAAATAAAGAGAGATATTCAGTTGAACAATTGAATATCTCTCTTTCAGTGCAATTGGAGAACAGTTCTCTAGTTGCATACAAGGTTAACAGAACTTATAGCCTTCTATTATCCTTTTAAAGTGTCTGTTTTATCTCACTTGGCTTAATTCTTAGTACTGCTCTCATCCAAGGAAAGCTTTCTTTCATTATATCGTAATCTTCACCTTCATATGAAAATTCTCCAGTTCCTTTTATTAAAAATCCAGTTCCCATTGAATGAAATCCTTCCACTTCTCTACTACCTATAGTCACTAATACTTTGTCTTTTTTCTTAATATTTTCTTCTGTTTTATTCATTGATCCAGCCGGTATCAGAAGAGTTCCTTCTTCTGTAATTTTAATATAGCTATTCCAAGTATTTACTACATGAACTTCTTGCCCTTGAGTTACTATTGCTACTACTCCTTCGTTTTTTAATACTTCTAACATCTTTTCTGGTATCATAACATTTATCTTCCTCCTATTTTACATGTTTTAGATTATTTTGATACACTCTTCATATGTTCATTAAAATAACACCTTGCCAACATCTCTTATTGTAAGATTATACTATTTAGTATTTTCACAGTCAAAAATTGCCTACCACCCTTACTAATTTACAAACTATTCCGCTCCATACTTACAAACCAAATACTTTATTGGAATCTTCCGGTGCTTCAGTCCTTTCTATATCACTGTAACTTCGAATTTTTGATGCAACAGTAATGGTGTAACTTTCAAATATCGAATTACGTCCTTGTTGCTGACTTATACGATGTTCTGTTTGGTTACGCCATTTGCTTACTGCTGCCTCACTTTCCCAAATAGACAAGCTGAGCAACTTTCTATCATTTACAAGACTAGAAAAACGCTCTGATTGTATAAATCCTTCACTTTTTATAAGCTCTTCTTTTAAATTGCCAGCTATATCAAGGTAGCTGTCCATGCAGTTTTCCTTAATTGTAACTTCAAATAATACAAATATCATTATACCCCTCCTACTTTCTATATGATGGTATCCCGCTTTCCTATCATCAGCATCTACCTTTATAATTAATATATTTCACTGTCTTTTGGGTATATTCTTACGCTTTTTACCCTTTCCATCTGCAAATGGATATATCAACTCGTCCATCTTGAAGAAATGGTACTCCCTCAGATTTCAAAATACCTCTGCGAATTTCTGACATACCCCCAGCTGCAATAGAACCATCAGCCATTACTACACGATGCCACGGTAAGTATTCAGGGCAAAAGCGCATTGCTCGTCCAACTTCCCGTGCAGCATGAGGTCTCCCAAGCATATAGGCGATTTGTCCGTATGAGACTACCTTTCCGTAAGGAATTTGCTCTACAATATGATATACTTCAGTAAAAAATTGGCCCATAATCATTCTCTCTTTCAGCAAATAATAGTTTTTTCTACTTTATCCCTATCATCAACAACCATCTTTGGTCAAAATATACTTCATTGTCTTTAACATAGGGAACAAATCCAGTAGGTTTACCTCCTCGAATGTCTTCTTCCATCAGACTAATTATTTCTTTGCGGGCATCCTCTGGAGTATCGGTTAAAGCAAGCCATGCTTTTAGTGATACAGGAATTGTGGTGGATACCTCCTTAGTGATAGTATACCTATGTTTCTGAAACAAATGTGTAAATTCCTGTTTACTAAGATTTTTGACATGGGAAGGATCACGCATTGTTTCATACTCTCCAAGGGAATATCGAAATTACGATAATGTTCTGTTCCCTATCTCGCACTGATAATCATATTTTTATAGATATAAAGTATATATACCCTATTCATTAAAAAATATAAGTATCAAAGATAAGGGTTTCAACTTCAATTTAAAATATTTTACATTTCTAAAGAATACTTATAAGTATTTTCCAGAGATAGAAGGATATAAATAACGGCAGAATTTTACTCCTGCCGTTAAGTCTAGTATTGATCATTATTTTATTGCATTAGTTGAACAAACTTCTTTGTACTTACCATATAACAAGCATTCATTTTGCTCTATAACAGGAAATTCTTTCTTATCTTCCCATAAAATCGCATCAGAAGGGCAAGCCCTTATATAATCAATTATTCTTAATGTAATTCCCTATACCCGTCTTTCTTTACTTTTTCTTTTACAATTAATCCATCTAAAATCCAAATCAATGAAGGTAAGATTACAAATGTAGCAATTAAAGCTAGTGATATATTAATTACGGTCATTAGACCAAAATCCTTCAGTATTATAAATTTAGATGTCATTAATACACTAAATCCCCCAACAGTTGTTAATCCAGATGCTACTGTTGCCTTACCTATATTTTTTATGGTAATTGACATTGCTTCCTCTTTTTTCTTACCTGAATCTCTTTCTTCTAAATATCTCTCTAGAAGCATTATAGTCATTTCAGTTCCCATTCCCAGTACTAGAGCTCCTAAAGTTGCTGTGATGGGAGTATATTTTAATCCTAGTAAATTCATGATCCCACCTGACATTCCCACTATTAGAACGACGGGAATTACAGCTACCAGTGCCTTAAAGAAACTTCTATATAACAATAGTAATGCTACAAAGACTAAAGCTAAGCCTATGATAGTCATTTTAAGTCTACCATTAGTTAGTCCCTTAACCATTTCCACATCTAGTACAGATTTACCAGTGATTGAAGTTTTTATTGGAGCATCTTTTAGTAAATTATCCATGTCTTCTACAAATTCTTGTAATTCTTCTGTAGCCATATGCTCCACATTCAAAAGGATAACTCCTTTATTCATTTCATCGTTGATGAACATTCTTCTTTGTGCCTCTGGTATCTCATCTTTTATAATACTTGTATAATCTGCAAAATTTAGATCCTCTACAGAAGAAATATTATCTACTGTATTATCTATAAACTTGATGTCAACGATTTTTTTTGGAAACTTATTTCCTATCTCATCAACTATATCCCTCATCCATTGTATATTATCTTCTGATAATAGATTGTCATCTTCCATGAATAGAACCATTTGATTTGTTGAACCTACGATATCCCTTATATAGTGAATATCATGAAGAGCATCCATATCTTGAGGCATAAAGGTTTCGATATCTGTTTCCACACCAACCTTTGTATCAGCTATAATTCCAAAGGCAGCTAAAGCTATGGATATTATTAATATCATTGGAGCTAATCTTATAACAGTTTTTCCAGTTGATCCTAATATTTTATCTATGATCGTTGGTTTATTATAATCTTTAGTTTTAAAATCTCTTGCCTTTGATGCAACTGTATCTCTAGCTCCAAGAACTGGCATTAATAGAAACATACTTCCAACAAAACTTACTACTACACCTATGGTTAACATTTTCCCAAAGTCCTGTATCATTGGAACTGGAGATGCAAATAGGGAAACAAATCCTAACATGGTGGCTAATACTGCTAATCCTACAGCTTTTCCAATCTGAGTAAGAGTAGTCTTTACTGATTGTTCTTCTTCATATCTGTTCTGGAATTGTATAAAATAATCTATCCCTAGTCCGATCAAAATAGGGAAAACTGCCATACTAACCATAGTCATAGAAACATTTAGATGACCCATCAATCCCAAAGT
>JAAYGX010000003.1 GCA_012735585.1 Tissierella sp. | reverse complement strand
GATATACTCGAGTTATTTAAAATAGAAGAAGAGGATGGATATTATTCCAATCACCTTAATTCTGCAATCTCACTAAAGTTGGATGATAAGCAACCGCAAAAACAAAAAAATGGATTTGAAATATATAAAATGGATGGTAAGTACAAGAAAGATGATATAGAGATTAATTTCGAGTTACAAATCAAATCCTTAGTAAATGTATTCTGGGGTGAGATAGACCATAGAGTATTATATAAGAACTTCAACTATATGTTAACTGAGGATTTCTTTAGAGATATTATGTCGTCTATAAAAGACAATCTGACCATGATTGATAGACAATTAATGATACTATATAACCATTTAAATGAAATGGATACCAGCGATATAGTTAAAAAGGAAGGTCAACTAAAATCTCTAGTATCAAAGATCACACATGATATTTATATAACTAAGGTACGCCAAGAATTGGGTTTTGTAATTGACTTTAAGAAATCTATTGATGTAATAGTTAATTATTTATTTATGAAGGGCGAACACGAGGACAAAACTAGTCATAGTAAAAACTTCTTAAGAATTCTAAATAGATTAGATGAGATAGGGAACAATGATATAAGCTTCAATAAATATATAGATTTTGAACGAGAGATATTTTTCAACGATTCCTTTACTAGGAAAATTGGATCCAAGATTCTAGATGTAATTAATAAAGATTTTAGATGGAATTTATTATTCAAGATTATATTTGAAGTAGAAAAAGGGAGCAATGCTGAAGACTTTGAAGGGTTTATAATATATCTTAGATTCTTATATCATGAGGGAATATTAGAAGCATTAGAAGATAAAAAAATAGATCTTATTTACAAAGAAGTCATTGTTCATACAATTTTAGATGCAATAGCTAATAGTTTTAACAAAGATATAGATATAGACTTTATCACTGAATGTAGTGTCAATAAATTAATCTGTCTTATAAAAAATCTATTGAAAGACATTAAAACCTATGAGGATTGGGAAGAGCAAAAAGATCAGATAATATCAAAAATATATAATAATGGATTTTAAAGTACTCGGGAAACCAAGTACTTTTTATTTTTTTGTTTTTGAAATTGTGATTTGAATCACTGCGTTAAAGTTTATTTAGCCTTATAATAAAGTCAAGAAGAACAATAATACTTGTTTATATATAGATTAGGAGAGGATTTTAGATGAAACAGTGGGAAGGTTTTAAAAATGGTAATTGGTCAAAAGAAGTAAATGTACGCGAATTTATTCAACTAAACTATACTCCTTATGAAGGAGACGACAATTTTTTAGCTGAAGCAACAGAAAGAACTAAGAATCTTTGGGATAAAGCTGAAAAGATGGTAGAAAAAGAAATACTAAATAAAGAGATTGAAATTTGTACAAAAAGCTTTTCAGGTATATCTAACCACGAACCAGGATACTTAGACAAAGATAATGAATTAATTGTTGGTTTTCAAACAGATAAGCCACTTAAGAGAATTGTAAACCCTTATGGTGGATATAGAATGGTAAAAAACTCTTTAGATGCTTATGGCGCTGAGATGGATGATACACTAGAAAAATACTTCAAAGAGTTTAGAAAGACACACAATGATGGTGTATTTGATGCTTATACCGAAGATATGAGGAAGGCAAGGACAGTTGGATTACTTACTGGATTACCAGATGCTTATGGTAGAGGACGTATTATAGGCGATTATAGAAGAGTAGCGTTATATGGAACAGATTTCTTAAAGGCAGAAAAGATAAAAGATAAAGAAAATATTAAAGGTCTTGCTACAGAAGAAATCATTAGATTAAGAGAAGAAGTATCAGAACAAATAAGAGCCTTAGATGAAATAAAATCAATGGCTGCAGATTACGGCTTTGATATATCTGGGCCAGCAAAGAATGCACAGGAAGCAGTTCAATTCTTGTACTTTGGATACTTGGCGGCTATAAAAGAAAACAATGGTGCAGCAATGTCGCTAGGTAGAAATACTTCATTCCTAGATATATATATTGAAAGAGATTTACAAAACGGAACATTAACAGAAGAACAAGCCCAAGAATTAATAGATCAATTCGTTATTAAATTAAGATTAGCTAGACACTTAAGAACACCAGATTATAATGAATTATTTGCAGGTGATCCAAACTGGATTACAGAGTCAATCGGTGGAATGGGCGAAGATGGAAGAACGCTAGTTACTAAATCTGCATTTAGATTTTTACACACATTAACTACTCTTTCACCGGCTCCAGAACCAAATATGACAGTACTTTGGTCAGTAAATTTACCAGAAGGATTTAAAGAATACTGTGCTAAAATGTCAATTAAAACAGGTTCAATCCAATATGAAAATGATGATCTAATGAGACCGATATACGGTGATGATTATGCAATAGCATGCTGTGTTTCAGCTATGAGAGTTGGTAAAGAAATGCAATTCTTCGGAGCTAGAGCGAATCTTGGTAAAGCACTATTATATGCAATAAATGGTACAGTAGATGAAATGAAAAAGAACAAAGATGGTTCCTTGATACAAATATTTGATGATATCGAAAGAATCGATGATGAGATATTAGATTATGATAAAGTAATGAAAAATTATACAAAAGTTATAGAAGAATTGGCAGTACTTTATGTAGATACTATGAACACAATCCACTATATGCATGATAAATATGCATATGAAAAAGGACAAATGGCATTACACGACACAAGTGTTCACAAATATATGGCATTTGGTGTAGCGGGACTTTCAATAGTAGCAGACAGTTTAAGTGCTATAAAATATGCAAAAGTAAAACCAATTAGAGATGAAAATGGTATAGCAATAAACTTTGAAATAGAGGGTGACTTCCCTAAATATGGAAATGATGATGATAGAGTAGACCAAATTGCAGTAGATTTAGTGACTCAATTTATGAATGAATTAAGAAAAACTCCAACATACAAAGATGCAGAACATACTTTATCAGTTCTTACTATTACGTCAAATGTTGTTTATGGTAAGAAAACAGGTTCAACACCTGATGGAAGACAAAAAGGTGAACCATTTGCACCAGGAGCAAATCCAATGCATGGTAGAGATGAAACTGGAGCTTTAGCATCACTAAACTCCGTAGCAAAACTTCCTTATGACAATGTATGTAAAGATGGTATATCAAATACATTCTCCATAGTACCTTCAACTTTAGGTAATAATGAAGAAGATAGAATCACAAATTTAGTAGGTATAATGGATGGATATTTTGATCAAGAAGCATTCCATCTCAATGTGAATGTATTAGATAGAGAATTATTAATAGATGCAATGAACAATCCTGCAAAATATCCAACATTAACAATAAGGGTTTCAGGATATGCAGTACATTTCAATAGATTAACAAAAGAGCAACAATTAGAGGTAATAAGTAGAACATTCCATGAGAGAATATAAGAAAGGTGATTAGAATGACTGAAGGAAGATTACATTCAATAGAGACAATGGGGCTAGTAGATGGTCCTGGCATAAGAACAGTGTTTTTCTTACAAGGATGTCCATTAAGATGCACTTATTGTCACAATCCTGATAGTCAAACAATGTTCTCTAAGAAACAAATAACACCTGAAGAAGTAGTTAAAACTGCTCTAAGATATAAGCCATATTATAAAAGATCAGGAGGAGGGGTCACCTTCTCCGGTGGAGAACCACTATTACAAGGAGAGTTTTTAGTAGAAACACTTAAACTTTTGAAAGAAGCTGGAATAAATACAGCAATAGATACTAGTGGTTATGGCGATGAGAGATACTACAAAGAAATACTAAAATTAGTAGATGTGGTAATCTTAGACATTAAGCACTTTAACAACGAAGGATATAAATCAATAACAGGGAAATCTAAACAAAGATTTAATAAATTTCTATCCTATTTAGATGATTTTCATGGTACAATATGGTTAAGACATGTAATGGTTCCATCTATTACAGATAATAAAGAAAGTATCTACAGTCTATTTAATGAAATATCTTATCTAGCAGACAAGATAGACAGATTTGAAATACTGCCATATCACAGATTAGGAATCGAAAAATACGAAGCTCTAAACATGGAGTATAAATTAAAAGACGTACCGGAAATGGATAAGAAGAAAGCCAAGGAGTATGAGAATTTAATAAATAGACTATTAGATAAAGAAAGAGAAAGAACTAAAATTACTAAAGAAATTATATAATGTAATGGGACCTGCGTAATTAATAGAAGCTCATGGCTTCTATTAATTGCGTTTTATTATTATATGTCCAGATCATATGAGAGGTGATTTATATAAAGAATTGTATTATATGCAATAGGCACTGTGTAGAATGCAAGGGCAAATCATGTTTGCATAATATACCCTTATTGTCTAGTCTAAATGATGAAGAGAGTATGAAGATCTCTGAGGGTGTAGTCACTAAAGATTTCAAAAAAGGCGATATTATTTTTAGAACTGGAGACAAGGCTGATAGATTATATATCGTTTGTTCCGGTAAGATGAAGATATTTAAATATCTTTCCGATGGGAGAGAACAAATACTATATATATATGGGGCTGGCGATTTTGTAGGTGGATTCAATTTATTGAAAGAAGACGAATATAAGTATAATGGAGTAGCATTAGAAGATACAGTTGTTAGTACATTAAGTAAGAAGAATTTTGATGAAATCATAATTAAAAACCCAACAATCACATTAAAAGTACTAGAACAGGCATATGAACGTATTCGATGGGCCGAGGATTTAGTTGGTAGATTATCTAGTACGAGTACTGATTCAAAAGTTGCCAGTTTACTTTTAAGATTGGAAGATGATTTTGGAACTAGAAAAGGTAATAAGATTGTATTAAATCTAACTATCAATAGAGAAGAAATGGGTAGTTATGCAGGTATATCTAGGGAAACAATGACTAGAAAGTTAGGATTATTTAAGGACCTTGGGATCATAGACTTTGAAGGAAATAAAATAATTATTATAAATGATGAAGAAAAGTTAAAAGGAATGCTCTAGAGGTACAGCCTCTAGAGCATTTTTTAGACCTAACACAGTAAACCAAGTGAATGATGTAGGTCAAATGTAACCAGCACCAACCAACCTTAGTGTACGACCTAGGAATACAATCGGGAGTGTCTGAAAGTCCAAATTTATGTGACTGAAAAGAAGCAAATAAAATTAAGTAGTAAGACTGCCTTTGTAATACATATGTAACTTATATTAGTTATATTAAATGTATAATTGGGGTAAATATATATTACACAGGAGGTGTATATCATGAAGTTTGTAAATAGATTAAAATCAATATTCCTAAGTCTTAGGCAAAGTTATAAAAGATTTCCAATAACCATTGGAATTTCAACTTTATTAACAATATCACTTATATATTTTAATGAAAACCGATTTGATATGTCCCCATTGACCCAAGAGAATCTAATACGTTTCAATATGATACTTGGAATGGGCATACTATTATCCCTATGTATAGACTTATTGAAGGAAAATTTCTTCAAGGAAAACAAAGGCAAAACCATATTATCATATTTAATAGGGATTGTCATTGTAGTATTTTATTATATGTTTTTACTAAAGGAATTTGAATTTGTTCAAATGACCAGATATTTAGGCACCATGATATTTTTATTATTGGTATTTTTCTATATACCAGTTATAGGAAATAAGGATAAGAACTATGAATATCGGGTTATAGAGATATTTGGTAACTTTTTTGAAACAGCTATTTATTCTCTAGTACTTTTATTTGGAATATTTGCCATATTTTTTACAATAGATAGTCTATTTGATGTAACTATAAGTTATGAATATTATTTATATGTATTTTTTATTATATTCTTTATATTTGCTGTATCCTTCTTTTTGTCTAAACTACCTGAAGATGGGGATACATTAGATAAGAAACAATTTTCAGGGTCTATGAGGATACTTTTAACATATATAGTTATTCCTTTAATAACTATATACACCATAATACTCTATGTATATTTTGCTAAGATACTGATCACTTGGGAATGGCCAAAGGGTATAGTATCTCATTTAGTAATCTGGTATACAGCAGTAAGTATAGGCGTCATATTTTTGATTACACCATTAATAGAGACTGACAAAATCTGTAGATACTTTAAGGTACTATTTCCAAAGTTGGTATTGCCAATTCTATTGATGATGTTTGTATCTATAGGCCAGAGAATTAATCAATATGGGATTACAGAAAATAGATACTATATTTAGGTCCTAGGATTATGGATAACATCCATAATGTTATACTTCTCTGTTAAAAAACCATTAAAAAATATTATAATTCCTATATCATTATCACTAGTAGTACTAAATTCAGTGATTGGACCTTTAAGCAGTTACTCAATATCTAAATATAGTCAAAATAAAAGATTAAATAATATCTTAAACAAAAACTCCATGATTTCAGGAGATAATATAGTTAAAAATCCTGATATATCTAGTGAAGATCAAAGAGAGATTAGTAATATCTTGAATTATTTTGATAATTATCATAACTTAGATGATGTGAAAATATTAACTGATGACTTTAAAACTGAAGATATGGAGGAGATATTTGGTTTCAAGTATAATCCAAATATCTGGGGAGTCCCCTCTAATGAAAGATATTTTTATTATGGAGCCCAAACTATGGATAATCCAATTGATATCGTTGGGTATGATTACTATATCCAAATTAATTCATGGAATACCAATAGCCTTCAAGTCAATGACTTGATCATTGCAAACAACAGGGATAATTCTACCTTATCAATAAAGAGAAATGATGAGATGATTATTTCCGTAGACACAAGAGATATAGCGTTGGAGGTTATAGATAATTTAGATGAGAATTCAAATGATGAAAAATATCAAAGACATCTGGAGGAATTGAGTTATATTCTTGAAGAAGATGGCATAAAAATAAAATTCATGTTTACAAGTATATCTGGTGCAGAAATTGATGAAAATATTGAATTAAATAATTTAGAGTATATAATATTGATAGACGATATAAATAACTAAAAATAAGAACGGAAGGATGATTATGTGAAGGAGATATATTTAGCTGGAGGTTGTTTTTGGGGAGTAGAAGAATATATGTCTAGAATTGATGGTATCGTAGATACTGAAGTAGGTTATGCCAATGGTCGTAGGGATAATCCAACCTATGAACAGGTCTGCACAGGAACCACAGGTCACTCCGAAACAACCTATATAAAGTATGATGAAAATATCATTTCCCTAGAAACACTATTAAACAGATTTTGGAGAATAATTGATCCAACTTTACTAAATAGGCAAGGTGGAGATATAGGCAATCAATATAGAACTGGAATCTATTATGTAGATAAAAAGGATTTACCAATGATCAATAAAACATTAGAAGAGCAAAAAAGTAAATATGATAGCCCTATAGTGACGGAGATATTACCTTTAGCAGTATTCTACCTAGCTGAAGAATATCATCAGGATTATCTTAAGAAAAACCCCGGTGGTTATTGTCATATAGATATGAGTATCTAAAAAATAATTTTAAATGCCTACACATACTAAAAGTATGGCGTAGGCATTTATTAAATCCTTATGTTCTAGAATGGTGCAAAACCTTGATCATACCACCAGTCTTCTTTATAAATATTATATTGCTCAGTAAATTGCTCTAAATGTACGTATTCCCATTTGATTAAAAGATCATATAGTTCCCTGGCTTCTTTGATTTCTGTTTTTGCTTTTGCATCTTCATAGAACTCAATAGAGGCCTTTTCCAACTGTATTGCTATACCAAAAACCGCCATAGCCATATTAGAAAATTGCTTGTCTACCTTTTTCCAATTATAAATATCTGGACTTGGTGGTTTGGCATCGAATGCTAAACTAGCATCATCATCCTTACTGTTTTTTACTTTGTCAAAAAGTGCTTTTAAAAATTCAACATGTTTTAACTCTTCATTAGCTAATTCTAGAAATGCTTCTTTGCTTTCATTGGTACCTGCTTGTTCAGCAGCTAATTTATAAAATTCATAGCCTTCCACTTCATTTAATATACCTTGAGTAATTACATCTAATTCTTTTTTAATCATAGTATTACCTCCTTGTATAAGTATTCTTAAATCTATATACCCATATTTAGTCAAATTAACTAATCTAATGGAAAAGAAATTACAAAATGGTATAATACAGATACGGGGGTGTCATATGAATGAGATAGATTTAATTAGGCTATTACCAGAAATTGTTGAGAAAAGTCGAATACAAGCAAATAAAATAATAAATGGTAATAATAGTAAATTTAATATAGAAAGAATCAATGATATAAATCAAGAAGAAAATAGAAACTTACTATATAAAAGCGACAATATTCACGCGATGAAGGACTTGCTTAGTAAAGGATACGGCTCAAAAATAGATTTAATATATATTGATCCTCCTTTTTATTCAAAGGCAGATTATATTCATAGAATAGAAGTGACAAATGATAATGAAAAAAAAGGAATAGAGACATTTGGATATACTGATACATGGAAAGATGGTATTAAAGAATATCTTGAAATGTTGACA
The DNA here is from genome assembly GCA_012735585.1 of Tissierella sp. Lineage (GTDB taxonomy): Bacteria > Bacillota > Clostridia > Tissierellales > Tissierellaceae > JAAYTL01. The sequence goes on along the minus strand of JAAYGX010000003.1, from coordinate 8,672 downwards.
GTAAGATTGATTCTAATGAAGGAACTATTATCAGAAAAGGGTAGTATCTATATCCATTTAGACTATAGAACAGTTCATTATGTGAAAATTATTACGGATTGCATATTTGGGGGAGACAACTTCTTAAATGAAATAATCTGGGCCTATAAATCAGGAGGTACAAGTAATAAATATTTTTCGAGAAAGCACGACAATATATTAGTCTATACAAAAACTAAGGACTATATATTTAATCCACAAAAGGAAAAGTCCTATAATAGAGGATTTAAGCCCTATAGATTTAAAAATGTTAAAGAATATGAAGACGAAGTAGGCTGGTACACTTTGGTGAATTTAAAGGACGTTTGGCAAATCAACATGGTAGGAAGAACCTCTAAAGAGAGGGTTGGCTATAGGACTCAGAAGCCTGAAAACCTTCTAGAACGAATTATTCTATCCTCATCCAATGAAGAGTCTATTGTAGCTGACTTCTTCGGTGGAAGTGGAACTACAGCCATTGTAGCTCAGAAGAATAATAGAAGATGGATTAGTTGTGACATGGGTCATATCTCAGCAGGTATTATGAGAAAAAGATTGGGCCAAACAAATAAAGAACCATATACCATTTTAAATAATCATGATTTTTTATGGGAAGACAGATTGATTTATGAATTGGATAAAGAAATAAATCATGATACAGCAATCTATAATTTTAGATTTAAGGAATATAATGTGGATTTAAGTAAGATAGATTTAAATAAGAAAAACAGATCAAATCTAGAACATGTTATTAAATCCAATTCTATAGCTTTGATAGATTACATAGGTTTAGGATATTTTGAAAATAAAAATGAACTAAATATCCAGTTCGAGGGATTAAGATCTCAGGATAGGTTAATAATAGATAATGATATTGAATTAGAAGTATCTAGTACTAAAGAACTGGTTCTTAGAGTAGTAGACGTTTTTGGACAAGAATATTTGCAAAGAGTCTAGAAAACAGAAAAATTATTTAAGAATTTTAGACTTTTGTATGTACATTAGGGTAAAAATAGGATATTATAAAGACATATTCAATAATGTTAGGAGGTTCAAAAATAATGGATAAAGATAATCTTGAATTAGAACATGAACATGATGATGAATGTGGTTGTGGCCATGATCACGATGGTGATATGGATATAATAACATTGAATCTAGATGATGGAACTGAGGTAGAATGTGCTATTATAGGAACATTCGAAGTTGAAGATAAGGAATATATGGCATTATTAGCTATAGAAGACGAAGAAGTATTACTATTTACTTATTCAGAAGATGAAGAAGGCTTTGAGTTATCACCAATCGAAGACGACGAAGAATTTGATACCGCATCAGAAGCTTACTATGAGTTATTTGCTGATGAATTTGAAGACGAAGATTTCGAAGAAGAAGACGAAGAATAAAACTTAAAAAAGTACTTTGCCAATTGCTAAGTACTTTTATGTAATTATTTGTTAGTTTTTAGATATAATTGGGTAATAATAGTCAAGGACAAGCTTTTTATTAGTATAGGAGTTGAGTAGTTGAATCAAATAGATGTTTATAAAACATATTCAGAATATTTAAAGAACCAATTTGGTGAAAAGGTTTACAAATTACCTATTAGTTTGCCACTGACCTGCCCAAATAGGGATGGTTGCGTAGGTACAGGTGGATGTACATTTTGTGGCGAAGAAGGGGGCTCCTTTGAAAATCTTTCTAACCAGCTATCAGTAAAAGAACAAATTTCAAAAAATATGGATTATATTAAAAAAAGATATAAGGCCAAGAAGTTTATAGCATATTTCCAAAACTTTTCAAATACTTATTTACCATTAGAGAAGTTTAAAGAATATGTAAGGGATGCAATATTAGAAGATATCGTAGGCATATCTGTATCTACAAGACCTGATTGCATCAATGATAATTATTTATTATTTTTAAAAGAAATACAAGAAAAATATGATATAGAAATTACAATTGAATTAGGATTACAAACTGTTAATTATCATAGCCTAGAAAAGATCAATAGGGGTCATTCCTTAGCTGAATTCATAGATGCAGTACTTAGGATCAAAAGATTTAACTTAAGGGTATGTACTCATCTAATTCTTAATCTTCCATGGGATCATATGATAGATGTTATTGAAAATGCAAAAGTACTTTCAGCTTTAGATGTAGATGAAATCAAACTACACTCACTTTATATAGTAGAAGGCACAGTCCTAGCAGAAGAATATAAAAATGATGAAATTACAATGATTTCTAAGGATGAATACATAGAAAGGGTAATTACCTTTTTAGAGTATATCAACCCTGAAATTGTAATCCAAAGGATCATCGGTAGGGCACCAGAGGAAAACACATTATTTGTAAATTGGCAAGAATCATGGTGGAAGATTAGAGATGAAATTGTGTCCCAAATGGAACAGAGAAAGACTTATCAAGGTATTAAATGCGATTATTTAAATGGAAAGGCTTTAAAAAATCTAAATATTTAATATTAAAACAATTACCAATTAAAAAATGAAAGGTAGGGGTTTATCATGTGTAAGTTTATTTTAGGTGAAAAGGGAGCGGGCAAAACTAAATGGCTAATTGATAATGCCAACAAGGATATGAAAGAAGGAAATGGAAACATTGCCTTCATTGATGTTGATGATGATCACATATTTACACTAAATTATAATGTACGACTTATAAATGCCATGGAATTCAAAGTAGATAATCTTGAATCTTTCTATGGCTTTTTGTGTGGAATCATAGGGATGGATTATGATTTGGAAAAGATATATGTGGATTCTATATATAAAGTAATAGATTTAAGTGTAGATGATTTAAAAGATTTATTAAAAAGACTTCAATTTGTTCAAGAAAAATATAATGTACATTTCTACATTAATGTAGACTACAGACTAAAGGATATGCCAGAGGAATTAAAAGAGCATTGTATAGAATTAGAAGCTTAAGTAAAAGAAAGATATTTAACTTAATAAAAATGCTAAATCATGAATAATAGTATATAATAAATAATGCAGGGTATACCCTGCATTATTTTCTACTTTAAGCCACTTTCATTTCTATAAGTGCCACAGTCTGTTTCATCAACAGATTTAGCATTTTTAGGCTTGATTTCAATTTGACCTGCAGTACAAAGGTCGCCAGATTTATAATAGTGGCAGCTATTAACTACACATGTTACACCTTCAGTTATTTTTTCATTATGCATTTAAGTATCTCCTTTCAAAAGAAATTTGTAGACAATTTTAGTTTCTACATTTTGCTAGGATTTATACAATATTAAAATTAATAAGTAGGTGATATAAATGGCAAAACTAGAGAGATTAGACAAAGTGCTTTCCAATATGGGATATGGAAGTAGGAAGGATGTAAAATCCCATATAAAAAATGGTTTTGTAAAAATAAATGGTAAAACAGTTAAGGACAATACAATCAAGCTTGATCCATATAATGATAAAATTCATTTTAAAGACCAACTTGTAAATTATAGAGAATTTATATATTTAATGATGAACAAACCTCAAGGACTGGTCTCATCAACTGATGATCCTTTGACAAAAACAGTTATAGATCTGTTGCCACGTGAATATCTAATTTATGAACCATTTCCAGCTGGAAGGCTAGATAAGGATACGGAAGGATTGTTATTAATTACCAACGATGGTCAATTAGCTCATCAACTTCTCTCGCCTAAAAAAGGAGTCAATAAGATGTACTATGTAGAAGTAGATGGATATGTAGACGAAAGTTATAAGAGTAATTTTCGAGAGGGCATAGTTTTAGATGATGGTTATAAAACATTGCCGGCAGAACTGGAAATAATTAAAGCAGATATGATCTCAAAGGTGAATCTAACCATACAAGAAGGCAAATATCATCAGGTTAAAAGAATGTTTGAAAGTATTTCCATGAAAGTAGTATTTTTAAAAAGAATATCTATGGGTCCTTTAGAATTAGATAATAGTTTGGAACCTGGGGAATTTAGAGAGCTAACTGAAGAAGAAATAAATTTATTAAATAATTGTTGAAGTGTGATATAATAGATATAGAATATAGTATTAGAATGGGTGTATAAGTTGAGTATTTATAGAAGGAAAAGTGTATTTGAACGATTCTTTGACAATAGATCTTCATTAATATTGCAGTTTGGTAATGGGGACCTTTCAAAAAGGGAGTTTTTAGAGCAAAATTTTGATTTAGTTAGAAAATCAAATTTAAAACCTTTTCTTAGGGTTGATACATATGAGAAGGGGATGTTTAATTATCAATACTACAATGTTTTAGCCAAGTATTATACAAAGTTAGCAAAAGAAATCAAAAACACTAGAAAACATCAGAAGTATTATTCATACTACTTAAATAAGGGCAACAATTATTATCATGAAAAGGATAAGGCTGCCCTGTCACTACTTAAATTTCTAGAATTCAGAGGCGTAGAAGCATATTTTGTAAAAATGGAATCCAAATTTTTAAGGGATAAATTATATGAAATAGTACTATTAGATTACAAAGAGGCTATTTTTCATTCTAAAGCATTATGGTTATTGGATATCCTTAGGGAAGAGAAGGTGTTTATAGAGGAGAAGAAAGTTTCACTGATTGATGGCTATATAAATGAGACATATTAATCAAGAAAGCAAGTATTGAAGGTACAATACTTGCTTTCTTTTCATAAAATGAGATATAAATCAGGGTCAAGCTAGTTTAGTATTAGAAACAACGTCGACCTCCACCAAAGAAGTCTCCATTGAATATTAATACCAGTAGTAAGAAGAAAAATAATAAAGAATCATCGTTACAACCTCTATTTCTACTACCTAATATATTAGACATATTAGCACCTCCTTAAAAGTTCGAGGAAACAAGCCTCATAATAATATATGAAAAATATAAAGAAAGTGTTAATAATGTGTATTAAAAAAATAGAAAATAGGCAAAACGAAAGCGATGGAATATACCATCGCTAATTTTGTCGGGCTATTATTTTAATTATTTCTTCTAGTGAGCTGTTGCTATTTATTTCAAAGGTTCCTGATCTTAATTTTCTATCTAGATCCATTGATTGAGCTTTTACAACGAAGTCATTTTTATTACTAACTAATCCATTGGACTCAAGTATAGCACCTATTCCTGAAGGCAGTGTTCCATCAGGTATATTTACGGTTACAGTCTCTGACGTAGGATTGGGTGTTGCAGAATCAGGATTGTCCACAGTATCAGGCTCATTAGATGGTTCATCACCTGAATTATCATCATCTTCTGATGGGAGAGTAGGATCTACAACATCTACATCATCACCGTGGTTGCCATCATCTTTGTCATCAATATCTGTAGCATCTACAACGATAGGTGGTGGATTAGGAATATCCAATGTATCTTTTGCAAATAGTATATCTAATCTCCAACCGATTATGAAGACAACACCAACAACAATAGCAATCATAATAAAATAATCTATAGAATCATATATAAAATCCTTAAGCCAATCAAAAAAACTTTTCACGTTCCTTCACCCCATTTATGTAGTTAAAGTATCATTTTGTCACATAATATATTATAATTATAACACAAGTATAGAGAAAAGGTGAGATAAATTGAAAGAAATAGTTATCCATAAAAATGAAAACGAACAAAGATTAGATAGATTTTTACAGAAGTATTTAGAAAAGGCTCCAAGAAGCTTTATATTCAAAATGATAAGAAAGAAAAACATTAAAGTTAACGATAAAAAAGCCAATCCGGAAACAATTATTTATGAGGGGGATAGGGTCCAGCTATATTTATCTGATGATACTATAGATAAGTTTATAGTAGAAAGAAAACCTATAAGATCCAAACTAATCCCAAATATTGTATATGAGGATGATAATATATTATTGATCAACAAAGCAGTCGGTATATTATCCCACGGTGCAGGTGGACCTTTTGAAGAGAATACAGTGGATAGTATGATCAATTATTTAATCGAAAAGGGGGACTATGTACCTAGAATAGAGAGGACATTTACACCATCTATTTGTAATAGACTTGATAGAAACACATCTGGAATTATAATAGGTGCCAAGAACTATGACAGTCTAAAGGAAATCAATGAGGCTATTAAAAATACCTATATTAGAAAATTTTATAAGACAATAGTCAAAGGTAAAGTAGAGAAAGAAATAAAGGCAGAAGCTTATCTTTCCAAGGATGAGGATAGAAATATAGTTGAAGTTAGTGACATAGATATGGATGATTCAAAAAAAATAATTACTAACATCAAACCCCTTCAATATTCCAAGGGTTATACTTTATTAGAAATTGAACTAATAACAGGTAGAACCCATCAAATCAGAGGTCACCTTGCATCATTAGGGTTTCCAATCATAGGGGATAGAAAATATGGAAATAAAAGTGTTAACAATGAATTTAGAGAGAAATATAGTTTAGATAATCAATGGCTACATGGATATAAAGTTGAGTTTCATGGGTTGAAAAATGAACTGGAATACCTAAATGGAAAATCATTTGAATCAAAACCAAATAAAGCATATTTAGCCATTGAAATGGACTTATTTCAATAAAGCAGGATTGAACAGACATTTAACCAATAGGGGCAGTGTCGAGTAAATCCAGTGAAAATCAATGTATGATGAAATCATTGGAAAATGAACTTAAATTAAACTATTTCAATAATACTATTCCTATGTAAATAATAACAATAGAATTGAAGGTAAAAATGTAAAAAAATGACTAAATTTGTCTAAAAAATTCTTACATTTTAGCGATTTAAAAACAGTTATAAAATAGTATATACTCTCTTAGAGTAACAAGATTTATTAAAAAATGTTATTCTGAAGATAAGATATAAGTCTTTCTATATGTAGAAGGAGATTTTTATAACGAATAGGAAATTGACAAGCTATACCATCAAACATAGGGGGAGTATTAATGAAATTAAGATTAAAAATTCTATTAGTTACACTATTAGCAGCAATAATAATTTTTACTTCTACTGCTGTAATAACCGTTACTAGAGCAAAAAATATGGCTGAAACACAAGCAAATGAACTAACTAAGGCTATAGCTGCCCAAAGCTCTTCAATGGTATCGGAAATATTCAATAACTCTATTAATTCAGCAAGAGGATTGGCAAATAGTATTGAAGTAATGGTTAGAAGTGGCGTCGAAGACAGAGAATTAGTAATTGATATGACAAGAAATATGCTATCCAAAGAACAAGAAATATTTGGTGCTTTTGTAGGATTTGAGCCAAATGCCTTTGATAATAGGGACGAGGAATACAAGAATACTGAATTTCATGACAGTTCTGGCCGTCTAACACCCTACTTATACAGGGAAGGTGGAGATATCAAATTTAGAAATTTAGATAGTTATGATGTTGAAGGTGCAAACGATTATTATGTACAGCCAATGATTACTAAAAATGAATATATAACGGAACCGACGGAATATGATGTAGATGGAAAAATGGTAATGGTTACTTCATTAACAGTTCCAATTATCCATGATGATAAAGTAATAGGGATTGTTGGTGTGGATATTATATTAGAGAAGTTACAAGAAATTGTTACGGGAATTCGAATATATGATGAAGGAATTGGTAGTATTATATCCAATAGTGGAACTGTAGTTGCACATCCAGATGACAATCTAATAGGTAATATTACAGAAGAATTACGTACTGGGCAAGAAGATGATATAAAGTTGTATAGAAATGCAATAAATGGTGGACATGAATATTCAGCTATTTCATATTCAGAGGAATTAAAGCAAGAAGTATTTAAGTCAATGACCCCAATAATAATTGGTAATACAGGATTACCATGGAGTTTTGGTACAACAATTACAGAAGGAGATATGTATAAGGAAGTTAATGAACAGACGCTTTTTCTTATTTTAGTAATGTCTGTTGGTCTGATTGTTTTAGGAGCAATTATATTTTTTATAACTGGCTATATTACAAAACCAATGATATTAGCCTCTGAATATGCAGAGAAAATAGGAAACTTAGATTTAAGGGTAGATGTGGACGAAAAGTTATTGGAGCGAAAAGATGAAATTGGAAATCTCATGAAGTCATTTAATAAACTTGGCAACAATCTAAAGGATATTATCCAGCAAATAACCAGTTCTTCAAATAACCTAACAAGTTCCTCTGTGTCATTAAACCAAATTGCAGAGCAATCTGCCATGGCTGCTGAAGAAGTATCCAAAACCATTGAAGGGATAGCAATGGGGGCAAGTGATCAAGCTGTAGACACGGAAAACTCTGCTCACCACGTGAATGATATGAACAGATTACTTGATGAAGAAGCTGGTTTATTAGGAGAGCTTAATAAAAGGACTGCTGAAATAGAGGAGCAAAAACAATTGGGATTTGAAATAATAAATGTTCTTATTGATAAGACCAAGGAAAGCAATGATGTGATTGAGAATATTTATGAGGTAATTTTAAATAATAATAAAAGTGCAGAAAAAATTGAGAATGCTAGTGGAATGATAGAAAATATAGCAGAACAAACCAATTTATTGGCCTTAAATGCAGCTATTGAAGCGGCAAGAGCTGGAGAAGCTGGAAAGGGATTTGCGGATGTTGCTGATGAAATTAGATAATTAGCTGAGGAATCCAATAATTTTACTAAGGAAAT
>JAAYGX010000041.1 GCA_012735585.1 Tissierella sp. | reverse complement strand
ATCACGTCCTATGTAGCCTTATTCTTTTCTTTTAATATTTCTATGATATATTTGGACTTCTCACGTACAAAATCATCCATTTCTTTTTCTGTTAAATATGTATATTCTCTATCTGGATTCCCATTATATTTAGTATAAAATCCGCTAATATATCGTAATTGTCTCCCTATAGCTCCAGATGGATAATAATCTAGATAGTCTGGAAATGACTCAATATTTTTAAATATTCTATGGAATATACTATTAGGATTTTTCAAAAAATATAGATGATCTAAATCATACCAATCTTTCTTAATCGTCCATATAAAATTTTTATCTATTTTTAGTTCACCATATTCAACATCTATTTCTATCTTCTTATCTATCAACTTTGTCCACTCAATATCCGTTAATAAGTGAACATAATATCCCAATAAAAAAGATTTGGTTCTATTATCTTCCGTTGCTTGATTTATATATTTATCATAAAATTTTTCCGCTTCAATTTTATCCTCTTCATTAATCCAATGGCTAACTATTTTAGATGGAAAGAATTCACTCCAGTCTTCGTTAGGTTCACCACAATCTGGTCCTATATCTCCCACGAGAAAATATTCCTCATCTAAACTATTATCCACATTAAGTATAGTTTCAGCTATTCTAATATGTGCTCCCCATGTTGCCATGATTTGCCCCCTTGGTTCATAATATTTTACGCATTATTACTTGATCATCTTGTCTTTTTACTACAGTAAATCCTGCTTTTTCATATAGTCTAATTGGTCCATTGTAATCATAGTATCCATGATCGTTATACAACTTTGCATAGCCCTCAACTGCAGCATATCCTTGATCTATTGCATCGATACAAATATGGTTAAGAAATGCAGTTGCAATTCCTTTGCCACGATATTCAGGAGCAATTTCAAAACATACAACAGAAAATGTTTTTCCGCATTTATTTTGGCGAGCAAATTCTGGCACAAATGAAGAATATCTGTCCATATCTCCAGCATTAAACCAACCAATAGAAACATCTCCATCAAAAGCTAAGTAGCCACGAATCCTACCTTCGCTTAACATATCTACAGCAAATCTACGAATGGTTCCTTTGATATCATTTCCAAACTCACTCACCATTTTTTGTTCAGTTTCTTTATCCATATTTGGAGATGTGCAGTAGCATGTACAGCAAATAAAAAACTTATCTTTTACCTAATAATTCTAATGCTTCATTAGCCATTGTCAAAATATTATGCTGAATGTCATATGCATCTTTTAAGTCTTCTTTATTATACCATTTAAGAAAATTGGATTCCCCATCCTCTGGCATTGTATTAAAAGATTTTGCAGTAGCATAAAAAACATAGTCTATATGATAATGTCCTGGATCTATTTCACCTAAAATTGTATGTATGGGGTTTATTAACAATTTCTCTCCTACCAATTCACATGAATTTTTGAGTTGGTTATTTATTGGATTGTATAGATTTATTTTTAAGCCTGCTTCTTCTAGTGCTTCACGAATACATGCCTCTTGGGGCAATTCATTTAATTCGATATGTCCACCTAAAGGAAGTATCTTTTTAGCCTTTTTATGTAAATGTAATAAAACTTTATCTTTATATACTATAAATATGGAAACTGTAAAATGTCTATCCATGATTATACTCACCCCCAAATTATATATTATATATTTCATCATAATCTACTGATGTTCATCTAAATGAACAAAATTATATTTATAAATATCTCAAATTGAAACTTAAAAAAGTCTATATTAAAACTTTGATTATCTGCTCATATTTATCCAAATAATATTCCTTGCTTTCCGACGAAAGCTTTTGGAAACTTCTTTCCAATTTATTCCTTACAAATATTTTTCCTTCATCAATTCCCATTTTCCTTTTGACATAAGCCAAGTATAATAAACAGGGTACATTATCAAAATGTGAAATTGCATCTGCATCTGCTACACATAACTCTTCTACGGTTGTTCTATTGTCACTTATGCTACCTCTGTGGTTTTTAATGCACTGTTCGAGAAGCTGGATTTTATTCATATCATATTCTAACTGTTTTAAATCTCATTCGCCATTTCTGCTCCATATAAATGATGCTGTTCATATAGGCTATAATCGGTTACAGAAGCAATATCATGTAACCAAGCAGCTATCATTACAACTTCTTTATCTGCATTATATTTATCTGCAAGCAGTTCAGAGTTTTTTACCACAGCTTCAATATGGTAAAAACCACCAATACCAAAAAATTTACCTGACATTTCACACCTTCTTTTCACTTCATCACTCAAATATTTGATAATATCACCTCTCATATTCCCTCACCAATTATTGATTAAATACAATATTTTCAGTTCGTATATCTTGTCCCCTGCTTATTTATTTATGATTAAAATATTTCTTCCTGAATCATAATTTAAAAGTTCTTGATAATCACCCTTAAAATAGCTGTATATATTTTCACTCAAACAAATCATTTAAAATTGGAATAATATTAAATACTGGTTCCTCATAGGGATGAACTTTTCTAATCACCTCAATTGCATCTTTAACATATTCCATTTTACATCTTACCTCTACCTTGCATTCCTCACCTTCAGAAACTTCTCCTATATTTCCGCTATAGGGATTTGCTTCTTCTAGTGGCCTCCAGTATCCTTTGACATTAACTACAGACATACAATGATCATAATTTCCTATTTTGCCTGCATTTATCTTATTAAGTTCATCTCTAAGTTTAACAATGAATTTACTTGGTATGTATATTTCAATTTTTACTTCGTTAATTTCCATAAAGATACCTCCTATAAAAATACTAATTACCCTAATTTGCTGAATATCATATGTTTTCATATCTGAAATATTAATAATCTTTTCACCCAAACTTCTTCTATTCCCATTAGAAAAAATATTATGATAATCCATCTACCTAGGCTTCTTAATCTTTTCTATCTTAAAATTTATTCTAAATCAAATGAAAACTCAAATATTGAATTTCCATCCAAATCAATATTTTCTACAAATACTTTATCAATTACTGTCTCATAAATTTCATTATGACAACTAAATTCATCAACTGCACCATCAAATTCCTTCTGGTCAAATATCCTGCCAACAGTTAAATGAGGGCAATATGTTACCTTTCTAAATAAAAATTTTTTTAATAATCCAGTATATAACTGATCATGTAATTCAATAATATTATCATTCCCCTTCTTTACATTAAGAAATAAATATCCATCTCTATAATCACCTGTAATGTTACTAAGCATGATGTTGAATTTTTTATACTTTTTAATGACTTATTGAAATGTTCTTATAATTCATGTGTTGTCAAATTACATTCAAATGGGAAAACAATTGTAATATGAGGTGCAATGTAATTAGCAAGTGGGTCATACTTAGCTCTTATATTGTTAATGGTATCAATGTTATTAAACTTTGGAAATAAAACTACTGCCCTTTTCAATTAAATCGCTCCTTTGTAATTCACAGAATTCTGTGATCTTTTCAAATCTAGCCTGGAAGTTTTTTAACCTTAATTAAATAATCTGTAACATTAACATCATCCTCCATTGGATAAGAATACTGTAAAGATGATGCCAGTGGTTCTCCTATCTCTCTAATAAACTTACCTGCTCTAAAAAGACACTCCCACATCTCTCCATATTCAACTCCTGGGTATAATAAAACAAATTCTTTATAAATTTCATCTGGTAAATACCGTTTAAACCATTTACCACACTTACCTACATTTATATTCCAGTTATGGCTTGATGTTAGTATATAGCTATGGACACTAAATAAGGTTTTATATATACTAATAACCGAGGAAGGAAGTGTCCAGAAAATGTCTAAAAGAAAATCATATACAGATGAATTTAAAACAAAGATAGCTGAACTAGTATTATCAGGAAAAACACCTAAAGAGGTAGCCAGCGAATATAGCATAAGTGAAACAGCAGTGCGTAATTGGGCTAAGAAGAAAGCGCCAATTAATGTAGTAGAAGGAGATACT